>SHVB01000008.1 GCA_009694375.1 Acidimicrobiia bacterium | reverse complement strand
GCGGGCTTGTTGGCGGCGGGCTTGTTGGCGGCGGGCTTGTTGGCGGCGGGCTTGTTGGCGGCGGGCTTGTTGGCGGCGGGCTTGTTGGCGGCGGGCTTGTTGGCGGCGGTCGTCTGAGCGGGCGGCGCGTGGGGGGCAGGAGCCGCCGGACCACCGAAAAGAGACGACAGGCGTTGCTCCACGCGCTCGATATCGGACTGGCTGGCCAGGCCCATGGCCGTGATCTGGTGCTTCACCTCGGCTCGAACGGTCTCGATCAGCTTTTCGCCGTTCAGTCGACCTCGCTCGATGACAACCGCGACGATCTCGCGAGCCTGATCGCTCTGGACCTCTCCCGCCTTCACCAGTTCCTTCACGAGCGCCTCGGCGCGAGCTTGGGTAGGGGCGGCCAGGGCCATGCCGAGGTCGAGATACCGCTTGAGAAAGTCGTTCGAAGCCATGCCCCAATCTACGAATCCTGGCCCGCGCTTGCAAAAGTTCGCAGGCGAGCGCGGGGGAGTTAGCTCAGGAGTTGGTCCACCACGCCAGCGAGGTTGGCGGCGACGAACTCAGGGGGCGGATCCATGCCTGCCGAGGCATCCGATACGCCGGTGAGGACGAGGGCGAAGCGATACCCCAAGGCCTGCGCGAACCGGCCGTCGGTGTCAAAGCGGTCCCCCACCATCGTGCCGGTCACTCCTAACCGCTCCCGCACGAGGCCCACCATGGGTGCGTAGGGTTTGCCGGCCACGACGGCCGGAACCCGTGCCGCGGCTTCCACGGCGGCGAGGATGGCGCCCCCGCCGGGGACCAACCCATCCGGCGTGGGGTAGGTGAGGTCGTCGTTGGTGGCCAGCAAGCGAGCGCCGCGCTTCAAGGCGTGCACGGCTATGCGGAGGCGATCGGCATCGAAGTTGGTGTGGAACCCCACCATCACTGCGTCCGCCTCACCGTCGTATACCACGATCGCCCTGCGTTGCTCTAGGGCCTCTACCACCCCTTCGCCCGCACATACCAGCACCCGCTCGCCGGGCTCCACCAGGGTGACCGCCGCCATAGCCGAGGTGAGAACATCACCGCGAGCGGGGATGCCATGGCGCGCCAACTTCGCTTCCACCTCGCCCACCGGCAGGCTGGAGTTGTTCGTGCAAAACACGACCGACTCCCCCGCCGCTCGCAAACGAGCCACCGCATCAGCCGATCCAGGGATCGGGTTATCGGCCAACCAGATGACCCCGTCTAGGTCGAGTGCAAAGCCCACCGGCCCAGCCTGTCAGACTCCACGATGTGGCCCGATTCGAACCTTTCGCCGGTATCCGTTACAACCCGCAACACACTCGCCTCGGGGGGGTGATCGCTCCTCCCTACGATGTGATCGATGCCGCCCAACGAGACGCGTTGGCGGCCAAGGATCCTCACAACGCCGTACTCATCGATGTCCCCTCCGAAGCCGACGGCGACCAGCGCTACCTCTTGGCGGGCCAGCGCCTGGAGGCGTGGTTGGCGGAGGGAACCCTCGTGGTTGACCAGCACCCGAGTTTCACGGCCTACCGCATGACCGCCACCGACGAGGCCGGGGTGGAGCGCCACACCACCGGGGTGATCGGCGCTCTCGAACTGAGCCCCCCCGGCACCGACATTCTCCCGCACGAGCACACCACCCCGAAGGCCAAGAGCGACCGGCTCGAATTGCTGCGGTCCTGCCGGGCGAACCTCTCTGCTATCTGGGGGCTGTCCCTCGCCCGCGGCCTCACCGACCTACTTCCACTCGAGGATCCCCCCCTCGCCGAGATCGTCGACGACGACGGTGTGCGTCACACGATCTGGCGCATCGACGATCCCGAGGTCTGTGAGGCCATTTCCACGGCGGTGGCTAGCCACCCGGTGGTGGTGGCCGACGGGCATCACCGGTACGAAACCTCCCTCGCCTACAAGGGTGAGCGGGAGGCCCTCGACGGCCGTGCCGGGGCCGCCGGCGCCACCATGACCTACATCGTGGAGTTGGTGGAGGATGAACTCACCGTCCACGCCATTCACCGCCTTATCAGCGGCCTCCCCGACAACACCGACCTCGAGATGTGCCTCGCACCGTGGTTTGAGGCCGTGGGGCGCCCGGCGGCGGGCGAAGCGGTCACCGCCACCATGGCCGAAGCGGGCTGTCTCGTGCTCATCCTCCCCGATCGCGACGTACTGCTGCGCCCGCGCCCTGATGGCTTTTCGTCCATCCCCGACCTCGACTCGAGCCGGCTCGACGTAGCCCTCGCCGCCCTACCGGCCCACACCCTGTCCTACCAGCATGGGGTGGAGCAGGTGCGGGCGGCGGTGGCCTCCGGAGCGGCACAAGCGGGGGTGCTGTTGCGTCCCGCCACGGTGGCGCAGATCGAAGCCACCGCCCACGGGAGCGACCGGATGCCCCCCAAGACCACGTTCTTTCATCCCAAGCCCAAGACGGGGCTGGTGTTTCGCAGCCTGGCGTAGGGCACCCCGGCGGGCGCGGAAGAACCGGCGGCTAGTCGACCGTCCAGGTCGTGCCGCTGTGCAGGAGGTCCTCGAGCCGCCCGGGGCCAGCGGGCGCTTGGGCCTCGGCGATCTGTCGGGACACCTCGGCGCTGTACTCGAGTCGGTCGACGGCCCGAAATACGCCGATGGGTGTGGGCTCGTAGGGGCCCCGCGCCAGGCGGGAGAGCATGAACGACACGCTGGGATCGGTGCGGGCTTCGTCGTGGACCAGCAGGGCATCGAGACCAACGGCATCCACATCCACGATGTGGGCACCGCGTTGAGCGTCGATCATCACCCCCTTGCCTCCATCGGTCCCGAAGCGCACCGGCTCACCGTGTCGCAACGGAATCAACATCTCCTCTCGCACGGCCTTGGCGGTCACTCCTTCGAAGGCATGGTCGTTGAAGACGTTGCAGTTCTGAAAGACCTCGACGAAGGACGCGCCTTGGTGCTCGTAGGCCCGTCGGAACGTCTCGAGCATGTGGGCACGATCCATGTCGTGGGTGCGGGCGACGAAACTGGCCTCGGCCCCGATGGCGAGGGAAAGCGGATTGAACGGATGGTCCAGGCTCCCGAAGGGGGTGGACTTCGTCACCTTGCCGAGTTCTGAGGTGGGTGAGTACTGCCCTTTGGTGAGTCCATAGATCTGGTTGTTGAACATCAGGATCGTGATGTTGATGTTCCGGCGCAGGGCATGGATCAGGTGGTTGCCGCCGATGGACAGGGCGTCGCCGTCGCCGGTCACCACGAACACATGAAGATCCGGGCGGCTCATGGCCAGACCGGTGGCGATGGCCGGCGCGCGGCCATGGATGGAATGAAGGCCGTAGGTGTTGATGTAATAGGGGAAGCGGGCGGCGCAGCCGATCCCGGACACGAACACCGTGTCCTCCCGGGCTATGCCGAGGTCCGGCATGAGGAGCTGTACGGCCGCCAGGATCGAATAATCCCCGCAGCCCGGGCACCATCGCACCTCCTGATCGCTCATCCAGTCCTTGCGAGAGGTCACCGGAATCAACTCAGTCATCGGATTCCTTCGCTTCCGTGGCTGTGGCTCGACAGGTAGTCGAGAATGGCCCGCTCGAGTTCACCAGCGGTGAAGGGCACTCCCCGCATGTTGGTGACCGAGGCGGCATCCACCAGGAACTCCGCCCGCAGCAGCCTCGACAGTTGGCCGAGGTTCATCTCGGGCACCAGAACCTTCGGGTACCGGCGCAACACCTCGCCCAGGTTGCGGGGGAACGGATTGAGATGGGTCAGGTGGGCACTGGCCACTCGTCGCCCCTGATTGCGTACCCGGTTCACCGCGCCATCGATCGCTCCCCAGGTGGAGCCCCATCCCACGATGAGCACCTCGGCATCCTCCGCATCTCCACTCACCATGACCTCGGGGATGTCGGCGGCGATCCCGGCGATCTTGGCGGCTCGTAGGTGCACCATCCGGGCGTGATTGTCGGCGTCGTAACTGATGTTGCCCGAGCCGTCTTCCTTCTCGAGGCCTCCGATTCGATGCATCAGGCCGGGTGTCCCGGGCAGCGCCCAGGCGCGGGCCAGGGTGTCGGGATCACGCAGGTACGGCCAGAACACCTCCTCCCCCGACTCGGTGGTGTGGTTGGGGGCCGTGGCAAAAGTGGTGGAGAGGTCGGGTAGGTCCTTCACGGCGGGCAGGAGCCAGGGTTCGGACCCGTTGGCGAGATAGCCATCGGACAGAAGGATCACCGGCGTTCGATATTTGATGGCGATGCGGGCCGCTTCCAGCGCCGCCCAGAAGCAATCGCTCGGGCTGTAGGCCGCCACGATCGGGAGGGGCGATTCGCCGTGACGCCCGTAATAGGCGGTCAACAGATCGGCCGCCTCGGTCTTGGTGGGTAGCCCGGTGGAGGGGCCGCCCCGCTGGATGTCCACGATCAACAGGGGTAGTTCCAGGCTGACCGCCAGACCCATGGCTTCGGCCTTGAGGGCCATCCCGGGGCCACTGGTGGTGGTGACACCGAGACTCCCGCCGTAGGCCGCCCCGATGGCGGCGCCGATGCCGGCGATTTCATCTTCGGCCTGGAGGGTGCGCACCCCAAACCGCTTGTGTTTGGACAACTCGTGCAGGATGTCCGAGGCGGGCGTAATGGGGTAGGAGCCGAGAAACAACGGGAGATGGGAACGCTGACTGGCGGCCAGTAGACCCCAGGTCAGGGCCGTGTTGCCGGTGATGTTCGTGTAGGTGCCCGGCGGTCGTGGGGCCGGGTCTACGGCGTAGGGATGATCGAACAACTCGGCTGTCTCACCGAAGGCATGGCCCGCTTTGAAAGCCGCCAGGTTGGCGTCGCGCACCTGCGGCTTTTGGCTGAACTTGGCTTCGATCCAGCGCAAGGTCTCCTCGACCGGACGCGTGTACATCCAGGAGACCAGGCCCAACGCAAACAGGTTTTTAGAACGCTCGGCATCGCGCGGTTTCACTCCGAGTTCCTCAACGGCGCGCAGCGTCAGGCTCGACATCGGCACCCGGTAGAGGGTGTACCCGTCGAGGCTGCCGTCATCGAGGGGGTTGGCGGTGTAGCCCGCCTTGGTGAGGTTGCGCTCGCCGAAGGCGTCCTCGTTGACGATGAGGGTGCCCCCACCCTCCAGGCGGGACACTTCGTTGCGCAGCGCGGCCGGGTTCATGGCTACGAGGACATTGGGCGCATCACCCGGAGTGGTGATGTCGTGGTCTGAGATATGCACCTGGAAGGCAGAAACGCCCGCCAGTGTGCCAGCGGGTGCCCGAATCTCCGCGGGAAAGTCCGGCAGTGTGGCGAGGTCGTTCCCAAACAGGGCGCTGGCGTCGGTGAATCGGTCGCCGGTGAGCTGCATCCCATCGCCAGAGTCCCCGGCGAAGCGAATGACCACCCGATCGAGTCGTTCGGTGGCCGCTTTCGGCGCCGTGTGTTCTGCGATGTCAGACATCGGCCCACCCCCGGGTCACCTGAGACGCGCCATTGCGCCTAAGGCCGTGGAAGGAGCCTACCGCTCTCGATCGGGTCAGTCCGACCATGGACACCCGGCCCGGATGGATCAGGTGATGGAGGCGTCGTAGATGCTCTGAATCGACGCCCCCAGGGCGGCGTTGAACTCGGCGTCGGTCTGGTGGGCCGTCAAACCCTCGGTGAGGGCCCGGGAGAAACTCGCGATCACCCCCGGGTTACGGCTGAGGCGGCCGTTGGCCTCGTCGCGGCTGTAGCCACCGGAGAGCGCCACCACCCGCAGCACATTGGGGTGGTTGGTCAGTTCGCCATAGAACCCGTCGGTCTCGGGCAAGGTGAGTTTCAACATCACCAGTTCATCCGCCGCCAGCGCATCGAGGTGGGCGAGCAGCGCCGTCTTGAGGAGCGCTTCGGTCTCGGCTTTTTGGGGGCTGTGAATGTCCACCTCGGGCTCGATGATGGGCACGAGACCATAGCCCAGAATCTGCGCGCTGATGGCGAACTGCTGGTCCACCACGGCCTGCACCCCGGCGGGGTTGGCCCGGTTGATGACCGACCGCATCTTCGTACCGAACACACCCTTGCTAACGGCGCGAGCAAGGAGGTCGTCGAGGCCGGGAATGGGCTTCATGAGTTGAGCATCCTCAGCCGCATCGGCGAGGCCCTTGTCCACCTTCAGGAAGGGCACCACGCCCTTGATCGACCAGAGATACTCGGCGGTGTCGGTGGCATTGATCTCACGGTCCATGGTGTCCTCGAAGAGGATGGCCCCGAGCACGCGGTCTCCGGTGAAACTGGGGCTCGACACGATGCGGGTGCGCATTTCGTGAACGCGGGTGAACATCTCGTCGTCGTTGGCGAAGGCGTCCGCCCCCACCCCGTAGAGCGCCAGTGCCTTCGGCGTGCTGCCCCCACTCTGATCCAGGGCGGCGATAAAACCATTCCCCGTCCGCACCTTCGCTACCTGTTCATGGTTCATGACGTCCCGGTTCCCCTTCTCGGCTCTCGTGCGCCCATCATGGCGGACCGGCGGGGAGGCGGCACAACGCCGGGCTAGCGCAGGGCCCGCAGGCGGGCCGTGACGTCTCCTAGGTCAGGGTCGACAGCCGCCACGATGCCGAAGAGATGGCGGGCTTTGGGCACGTCGCCGGCCCGCTCGTAGAGATCGGCGAGGGCATAGGTGACGCGTAGGTGGTGCTCTTGGGGTTTCTTCGCCGGCGGTTTTGACTGCTCGAGGACGGCGATGGCTTCGGTCAGTCGGCCCTGGTCGGCGAGCGACCCGGCGTAGACGATGCGACCTTCGGCCACCAGTGAGGCGCTCGGCGAAACCGCTCTCAACTCCTCCCACAACTCCACCACCTTGCGATGACGCCCCACCGCCCGGTAGCAGTCGGCCAACACGGGGTTCTGCTCGGTGCTCCCGCTCATGCCCCGAAAGGCTTCGAGCTCGGTGACCGCCAACTTCCAGCGCCCCAAGCGGTAGTAGCACAGGCCCAGCAACTCCCGCACCGATTGCACCGTGGGGGCTTGTTCCGCCAACGGCCGCAGGATCGCCCGGGCCTCCTCGAACCGTTCGCGCCGGAACGCCTTACTGGCCTCTTTCACCTTCGTCTCGAGGCGTTCGGCCGCCTTGGTGGCTACGGCCCTGCGCAGCGAAGGATCCGAGGCCAGTTCGCCGTCGCCGTCGTCGACGGTGGCGTTGCGTCGGACGGAGCGCCCTCGGCTCACCGCCTGGGTGGCCTCTCCCTGCACCTCACCTTCATCGATCCATATCTCCGGCTCCCACTGGCCTCGTCCTTCCGGAGAGGCCTCCCGGAATGCTTTGGAGGCATCGCCGGGGCCGGTGTCGCGCACGCGCCCGGCCCCTTTGCGGGCCACTGACCCCCAGCCCGCCTTCTTGAGCTTGGCGGCATCATCGGCCCTCCGCTGCCAGGGCGTGCCCTCGCTCTCGCGCGGCGCCGATGATCGGCTCGGGCGCGGCTTCGAGGATGTTCTCGGGGAACCGGGCTTGCCGGTGGAGCGCGGTGGACGGCCGCGGTCGGAGGAGGACGAGGAGGACGGGGGAGGTTTTGGCATGAAGGTCACAGCCTATCGGGGCCCGGAAACGACGAAGGACCCCCATCGCTGGGGGTCCTTCGCATTGCAAAAATCGGCGGCGTCCTACTCTCCCAGGGCCTCTCGACCCAAGTACCATCGGCGCTGGAGGGCTTAACTTCCGTGTTCGGAATGGGAACGGGTGTGACCCCTCCGCTATGGCCACCGAAACCTGTTGTCAAGGCAGCGCAGCCGAAAGACGGCGCGGCTCCTTGAGGAACTCCATAGCGAGCACGAACATTATTGTCGATCCAAGCCCTCGGCCGATTAGTACCGGTCGGCTGAACACATTGCTGTGCTTACACCTCCGGCCTATCAACGTGATGGTCTGTCACGGGCCTTACCTGGTTGACCCAGTGGGAAACCTCATCTTGGAACAGGCTTCGTACTTAGATGCCTTCAGCACTTATCCCTTCCGCAGGTCGCTAACCAGCGGTGCCCTTGGCAGGACAACTGGCACACGAGAGCTGCGTCCGTCCCGGTCCTCTCGTACTAGGGACAGCCTTCCTCAAGTTTCCTCCGGCTGCAGCGGATAGGGACCGAACTGTCTCACGACGTTCTAAACCCAGCTCGCGTACCGCTTTAATGGGCGAACAGCCCAACCCTTGGGACCTGCTTCAGCCCCAGGATGCGATGAGCCGACATCGAGGTGCCAAACCTTCCCGTCGATATGGACTCTTGGGGAAGATGAGCCTGTTATCCCCGGCGTACCTTTTATCCGTTGAGCGACGGCCCTTCCACAAGGAGCCGCCGGATCACTATCGCCTACTTTCGTACCTGCTCGACTTGTAGGTCTCGCAGTCAAGCTCCCTTGTGCGATTGCACTCAGCGCCTGATTGCCAACCAGGCTGAGGGAACCTTTGCGCGCCTCCGTTACAATTTAGGAGGCGACCGCCCCAGTCAAACTACCCGCCTGGCACTGTCCCCCATCCGGATCACGGACGAAGGTTAGAGTCCCGGCATACGCAGGGTGGTATTTCAAGGGTGACTCCACACTGGCTGGCGCCAATGCTTCCAAGTCTCCCACCTATCCTACACAGCGCATGCCAAAACCCAATACCAAGTTGTAGTAAAGGTGCACGGGGTCTTTCCGTCCTGCTGCAGCTAACGAGCATCTTTACTCGTACTTCAATTTCGCCGGGTCTGTGGTTGAGACAGTAGGAAAGTCGTTACGCCATTCGTGCAGGTCGGAACTTACCCGACAAGGAATTTCGCTACCTTAGGACGGTTATAGTTACCGCCGCCGTTTACTGGGGCTTAGGTTCAGAGCTTCGCCTTACGGCTAACCCTTCCCCGTAACCTTCCAGCACCGGGCAGGCGTCACAGCGTATACATCGCCTTACGGCTTGGCACGCTGCTGTGTTTTTAGTAAACAGTCGCTTTCCCCTGGTCTCTGCGGCCCCCTCAAGCTCAGGACGCGAAGTCCTTCACCCTAGTGGGGCCCTCCTTCTCCCGAAGTTACGGAGGTATTTTGCCGAGTTCCTTAACCACAGTTCTCCCGATCGCCTTGGTATTCTCTACCTGCCCACCTGTGTCGGTTTGGGGTACGGGCGCTGTGCCAACTAACTAGCGGCTTTTCTAGGCAGCATAGGATCAATCACTTCACCTGTAACGGCTCGGTATCACGTCTCAGACTTTATGGGGCCCGGATTTACCTAGTCCCCGTCCTACACGCTTACCCCAGGACTACCATCGCCTGGGATGATCTACCTTCCTGCGTCCCCGCGTTGCTTGCGTCCTTCAAGTGGGTCGGTTCGTCCGAAGACAGCCCCTTAGCAACTCAAGATCAGCATTGGCGCGGGCACAGCGGTACCGGAATATCAACCGGTTGTGCATCGACTACGCCTCTCGGCCTCGTCTTAGCTCCCGACTCACCCTGGGCGGATTAGCCTTCCCCAGGAACCCTTGGGCTTTCGGCGGAGGGGTTTCTCACCCCTCTTTCGCTACTCATGCCTGCATTCTCACTCGACCACGCTCCACGACGGTTCACACCACCGCTTCGCTGCGAGGTCGACGCTCCCCTACCACTCCTGTCTTGCGACAGAAATCCGCGGCTTCGGCTCTGGACTTGAGCCCCGTTACATTGTCCGCGCAGGATCACTCGACCAGTGAGCTGTTACGCACTCTTTCAAGGGTGGCTGCTTCTAAGCCAACCTCCTGGCTGTCTGTGCAATCCCACATCGTTTACCACTTAGTCCAGAATTTGGGGCCTTAGCCGGCGGTCTGGGCTGTTTCCCTTTCGACCAACGAAGCTCATCCCCCGTGGTCTCACTGCAGAGCTCTGGAGTCATGGCATTCGGAGTTTGGCTGGGGTTGGTAAGCTTGTTGGCCCCCGTACCCATCCAGTGCTCTACCTCCATGACTGAACACTCCACGCTGCACCTAAATGCATTTCGGGGAGAACCAGCTATCACCGAGTTTGATTGGCCTTTCACCCCTACCCACAGGTCATCCCCCATGTTTTCAACCATGGTGGGTTCGGTCCTCCACGGGGTCTTACCCCCGCTTCAACCTGCCCATGGGTAGATCACTCGGCTTCGGGTCTACAACATGCGACTGAACGCCCTATTCAGACTCGCTTTCGCTCCGGCTCCCCATCACTGGTTAACCTTGCCACACATCGTAACTCGCAGGCTCATTCTTCAAAAGGCACGCCATCGCGGCTTCGGACAAGTCCGAAACGACGCTTTGACTGATTGTAAACCAACGGTTTCAGGTACTATTTCACTCCCCTCCCGGGGTACTTTTCACCATTCCCTCACGGTACTATTCGCTATCGGTCGCCTAGACATACTTAGCCTTACGAGGTGGTCCTCGCTGATTCACGCCGACTTTCACGGTTCCGGCGTTACTCGGGAGACTTGACCTGAGGCTGAGTGCGTTTCGTGTACAGGACTCTTACCTTCTGCGGTGGGCCGTTCCTGAACCCTTCCACTACGCATCAACTTGGTAACTCAGTGCCGGTTCTGGTGCACCGACTGTCAGTTCCCACAACACCGAAATGGCAACGCCACCAGGCTTGACACCATTTCGGTTTAGGCTGTTCCCTCTTCGCTCGCCGCTACTAAGGGAGTCGCGGTTGCTTTCTTTTCCTCAGGGTACTGAGATGTTTCAATTCCCCTGGTTCCCTCTACCCGCCCTATGTGTTCAGGCGGGAGTGACACCCCATGACGGGTGCCGGGTTTCCCCATTCGGATATCCACGGATCAAAGCTTGGTAGGCAGCTCCCCGTGGCCTTTCGTGGCCACCCACGTCCTTCATCGGTGCTAGGCGCCAAGGCATCCACCGTTGGCTTTTTGTAACTTGGAAGAACAAAGATGCTCGTGCTCGCTATGCAATTCTCAAGGAGCTTCCGGACCAACGGGTCGTAGACGCCAGGACACCGACCCGAAGGGCCGGCGGTGCCTGGCAGAGCTCGAGGGAGAAACTCCCTCAAAACAGAAGAGAAGACGTAGGGACCTGCCACCGGTGTGCGAAAGAGCCGAAACTCAATTTCGTCGCCTGACATGGAGGACCGAATAGCGAGTGATCAACTCGGGAGTACCCCTCGTGATGAGGGGATGTCTCCTTAGAAAGGAGGTGATCCAGCCGCACCTTCCGGTACGGCTACCTTGTTACGACTTCACCCCAATCGCCGATCCCACCTTCGACAGCTCCTTCCCCGAGGGGTTAGGCCACTGGCTTCGGGTGTTACCGACTTTCGTGGTGTGACGGGCGGTGTGTACAAGGCCCGGGAACGTATTCACCCCGGCGTTGCTGATCCGGGATTACTAGCAACTCCAGCTTCACGGAGTCGAGTTGCAGACTCCGATCCGAACTGAGACTGGCTTTGTGGGATTCGCTCAACCTCGCGGTTTCGCAGCCCTTTGTACCAGCCATTGTAGCATGTTTGCAGCCCTGGACATAAGGGGCATGATGACTTGACGTCGTCCCCACCTTCCTCCGAGTTGACCCCGGCAGTCTCCTACGAGTCCCCACCATTACGTGCTGGCAACATAGGACAAGGGTTGCGCTCGTTGCGGGACTTAACCCAACATCTCACGACACGAGCTGACGACAGCCATGCACCACCTGTGATAGGCCCAAAAGGACACCATATCTCTATGGCTTTTCCTACCATGTCAAACCCAGGTAAGGTTCTTCGCGTTGCCTCGAATTAAGCAACATGCTCCGCTGCTTGTGCGGGCCCCCGTCAATTCCTTTGAGTTTTAGCCTTGCGGCCGTACTCCCCAGGCGGGGTACTTAATGCGTTAGCTTCGGCACGGAATCCGTTGATAAGACCCCACACCTAGTACCCAACGTTTACGGCGTGGACTACCAGGGTATCTAATCCTGTTCGCTCCCCACGCTTTCGCTCCTCAGCGTCAGTGCCAGCCCAGAGCGCCGCCTTCGCTGCTGGTGTTCCTCCTGATATCTGCGCATTTCACCGCTACACCAGGAATTCCACGCTCCTCTACTGGACTCTAGTCACAACAGTATCGGGTGGCGTCTCCAGGTTGAGCCTGGAGGTTTCACACCCGACTTATCGAACCGCCTACGAGCTCTTTACGCCCAATGAATCCGGACAACGCTTGCCCCCTACGTGTTACCGCGGCTGCTGGCACGTAGTTGGCCGGGGCTTCTTCTGTGGGTACCGTCTTGTTTCGTCCCCACTGAAAGCGGTTTACAACCCGAAGGCCTTCATCCCGCACGCGGCGTTGCTGCGTCAGGCTTTCGCCCATTGCGCAAGATTCCCCACTGCTGCCTCCCGTAGGAGTCTGGGCCGTGTCTCAGTCCCAGTGTGGCTGATCGTCCTCTCAGACCAGCTACCCGTCGATGCCTTGGTGGGCCGTTACCCCACCAACTAGCTGATAGGCCGCGAGGCTCTCCCGGAGCGGAATCCATTTCCTCACCAAGCCATGCGACTCGGTGAGGACATCCGGTATTAGCTTTCCTTTCGAAAAGTTATCCCGGTCTCCGGGGCAAGTTCCTCACGTGTTACTCACCCGTTCGCCACTAGGCCTTCCACAGTGTTGCCACTGTATGGACCTCGTTCGACTTGCATGTGTTAGGCACGCCGCCAGCGTTCGTCCTGAGCCAGGATCAAACTCTCCATCGAGATCTCGAACCCTCCACCAAGGCGGGGGGCCCTTCGATCGGTTTTGAAGAGCCGGCGATCCCGGGATCGGTTGAATGATCCCGTTCTTTGCCGACTGGCACCAGAACAGCCAGCATTTACTGCTGTCCGTATCAAGTGCATTTCATTCTTTGAACGGCTGCGCGACCCTCCGAGGAGAGTCGGGCAGACGCCCGCACTCGCTTTTTCGTCCTCTCTTCTGTTTTCAAGGAGCCTCGTCCGCTCCGAAGAGCAGCGCTCAACCGGCAGTCGTCACCCAGTGGGCAACGGTGGTGCCGAGACACCCTTCCGGTGGCTACCCGACAGTGTCAGGGCCTCCGTGGGGCGAAGGGACAACCTAGCGGGCCGCCGTGAAGAGTGTCAACTCGGGGCAAGCGGGGAGGGAGAAGCGGTGATCAGGCCCCTGCGTCGAGGACCGCCCAGCCCTTCTTCCCTTTCCGAATGAGCACCCAGCGGTCCTGGACGAGATCAGCGGTGGTGAGAGGGCGGCCGACGTCCACCTTCTGGCCGTTCACCGAAATCCCGTGCTGGTCGATCTGGCGGCGGGCATCGCCCCCCGAGCTGGCCAAGCCGGTGCGCACGAGCACCAGAGCAAGGTCGACCCCGACGGCCAGCGACTCTCCCGGAGCCAGGGTGGCACCCGGCACCTCGCGGGCCACGGCGGCAAGGGCCTCGGCGGAGGCCTCTCGCGGATCAGCGCCAAAGAGCACGGCGGCGGCCTGCTCGGCCGCCGCCAGTGCCTCGGGTCCATGCACCACCTCGGTGACCTCCGCCGCCAGGGTCTTCTGACCCAACCGTTGGTCGGGAGCGGCCTGATGGGCGGCCACGAGGGCATCGACGTCGTCCATCGACAGGAGGGTGAACTGGGCCAGCAGTCGAGGCACGTCTACGTCCTCGGTCTGTAAAAAGTGCTGGTAGAAGGCATAAGGCGAGGTCATCTCCGGGTCGAGCCACACCTGTGCCCCGGTGGACTTTCCCAGTTTCGCCCCGGCCGCGTTGGTGAGCAACGGCCAACACAGGCCGTGGGCCACCGCACCCTGACGGCGGCGGATCAAATCCACCCCGGAGAGGATGTTGCCCCACTGATCGGACCCGCCGATCTGCAGGACACACCCCTCGCGCTCGTGCAACCACGCGTAGTCGTTGGCCTGGAGAAGCATGTAGGAGAACTCTGTGAAGGAGATGCCGTTCTCCCCCGCCATGCGCGCCTTCACGCTCTCGCGAGCCACCATCTGGTTCACCGTCACGTGCTTGCCCACGTCGCGCAGGAAGTCCAACAAGCGCAGTTCCCCTGTCCAGGAAAGGTTGTCTACCAGCGTCCAGGGACCTTCCGGGCCGAGGAGGCGCGCGATCTGGCTTTTGATGGCGGCCACATTTACCGCCAGGGTGTCCCGATCGAGCAGATTGCGCTCCGAGGAGCGACCCCCCGGATCGCCCACCATTCCCGTGGCGCCCCCCGCCAAGGCCAACGGTCGGTGACCGGCGTCTTGGAAACGGCGCAGGGTCAACAGGCCGATCAGGTTGCCGTGATGCAAGCTCGCGGCGGTGGGGTCACAGCCGTAGTAGAGGGTGATCGGGCCCTGCTCCATGAGCGCGTGGAGCGCCGAGCGGTCGGTGGTGTCCTGCACCAAACCACGACGATCCAGGTCAGCGAGTATGTCCATCACTCCCCATCGTCCCCGCCGGAGGGCCTCCCGGTCCAGCCGAATCGCTCGGCGTCCGTAAGGGGGCGGGGTCAATGCGTCAAGATGATCCCAGCCCAGCCGCGGATTCGCTCTTCCTTCCGCAGCTTTGCAGTCCTGGCCCTTCCTGCTGATGCTTGCCGTTACCAAGGTCGCGAGACGTTGACCAAGACACCGCAGAAGATCGAGTCCTCTACGATCTACCGCCCCGCGCAAGCGCTTCGGTATACCTTCCATGCCATCCGGAGACGACCGTGCATCGGCGTTCCGGCCGGGAGCCACCGTGATCCTTGACGTGGATGACTAGCCGAGTGGACACGGCCCCACCCCGATGGGGAGGCTGCGCACTGTGGCTACCCCCTCCGCTGGTCGGATCACCGTGATCGTGCTCGTGGCGGCCATGGTGGCCATGTGGGTCTATGTCGTGTACCTCGCCGTCGGCCCCGGCCGACAACCGCCACCGGATCGCTTGGCAGACCCGTCCTTCGCGGTGGCCGCCCAGCGACGCTGCGCTTCTGCCCAGGCCGTCGTGGGTCAGTTGCCCACCGCTAATCAGTCGGAGAACGCCAGCGAGCAGGCCGCCGTAGTGGAGCGCGCCAACGACGAGTTTGCCGCCATGCTTGAGGACCTCGACGCTCTGGTGCCCCCCACCGGCGAGGGCCGTTTGGTGGAGGCTTGGCTCGCCGACTGGCGGATCTACCTGGGCGACCGAGAGCGCTACGCCGACGCCTTGCGTTCCGATCCCGATGTCCGCCTGCTCGTGTCCGCCAAAGATCGGGAACAGATCACGGAGTTCATTGATGCCTTTGCCGCTGACAACCGCATGCCGGCCTGCGCTACCCCTCTTGACGTGGGCTGAGACCGTTCAGCACGGCAAAACCCGCCCGCGCCATCCGCCGCGTCCCTAGATCGGCCCCCAGCGCCACCAGATCGTCGAGGCCCACCCACCGGTTCCCCTCCGATTCATGGTTAGTGACCGCCACCGAACCGGCGGGCGCCAAGACCAGATGCCGAACGTCGAGGTGGAGGTGATCTCCTTCGGCGCCCCCGGCGTGATGGAACCAGTGGATATCGAGGTCAATGGCGGGGGTGACCACCGACATTCCTTCGATGCCCGTCTCCTCCTCCGCTTCGCGCAGAGCAACCGCCGCCAGGTTGGCATCGCCGTCGGCATGACCCCCGGGCTGTAGCCATCGCCGCATCTTGGTATGGAACAGCAGCAAGGTGCGACGAGTCGCCACATCGATCACCAACGCAGAGCCGGTGAGGTGGCCGGGGGTGCAGGAGCGGTGCAGAGCATCGGGGTGGTTGGCGAGGAAGGCCAGGATGCGGCACCGGTTCTCCTCGACGGCACGATCCCCCGGGGGAACGGCTCGCACGGCGTCCTGGGCCACGGCAAGGTCCGCGCTCGGCGCCAGGCTTGAGGCCCCGCGTTGGTGCCGCGCCAACGCCACCGACCCCGTGGCCTCGGTGGGGGTCGCCCCCATTCAGGTGGCGGCCTGGCGGAAGTCCTCGGGCACGCGCACCGTGGTGGTGGTTCCGATCTGCACGGCCACGTAGGTGAGTTCGGCGTTGAACACGGGTGCGCCCTCCACGGTGCCAACAAACCCAACATCGAAACTGCTGTGGCCCCAGCGAACCACCGCTACGGCGATGGCCAGGTCGTCGCCCACCCGGGCGCCGCCGTCCCAGGTGATGGTGGCCTTCTTCACCATCACGTCCCAAGGGCTCGCCGGGCCCAGGGCGCCCAGCGAGCGAAACCAACAATCGGCGGCATCATCGCAATAGGCCAGGTAATGGGCGTTGAAGACGACCTGTTGCATGTCGACCTCGCCGTAGCGGATCTGCACGTGATGGAGATAGCTCATCAACTACCGAGCCTTGCGCATTGGGCCGGCCTGGCGACGCCGCTCAGAGAGCGACGCGCTCCCCATCGGCGCGCAGTTGCTCCTCGAAGCGGCGCAGTTGCACCGCTACCGCGGCCGGGCCCGCCCCGCCGGGAGTGGTGCGCCGCGTGACCGACACCCCCGGCGCGAGCAGCGCCACACCGTTGTCACCCAAGGCGGGGTGGGCGGCTACGAGCGCGGCCAGCGACGGGCCCGCTTCCATCGACTGGCGCACGAGGGTCCCCACGAGCGCGTGGGCCTCTCGGAACGGCATACCCCCCACCACCAGGTATTCCGCCAGGTCGGTGGCGGCGGCGGCCGGTACGTCGGCGGCCGCCTGCATGCGCTCCACATCGAAACGCAGCGTCGCCATCAGGCCCCCCATCGCCGTGAGGGCAAGGGATACCTGATCAACCGCATCGAACAACGGCTCCTTGTCCTCTTGGAGATCGCGGTTGTAGGCCAGCGGTAGGCCCTTGAGGGTGGCCAGCAGACCGGTGAGATCTCCGATGAGACGGCCAGCCTTGCCCCGAGCCAGTTCCGCGATGTCGGGGTTTTTTTTCTGCGGGAGCATCGAGCTGCCGGTGCTGTAGGCGTCGTCGAGATGGGCAAAGCCAAACTCCTCGCTGCACCAGAGCACCACCTCTTCCCCCATTCGGGACAGATGAATACCCACCATGGTGAGGTCGAATACCGCCTCGGCCACGAAGTCCCGATCCGACACCGCATCAAGGCTGTTCTCGAACCGGTGGGCGAAGCCCAACTCCGCCGCCACGCCATCGGGATCGAGGGGAATCGACGATCCCGCCAACGCCCCCGCGCCCAGGGGTGACACGTCGGCCCGGCGGTGACAGTCGAGGAGGCGATCCACATCGCGCGCCAGAGCCCATCCGTGGGCTAAGAGGTGATGGGCCAGCAACACCGGTTGCGCCCGTTGGAGATGGGTGTACCCCGGCAGGTATGCCTCCCCCACCGCGATGGCCTGATCCACCAGCACTTGTTGAAGACCAAGGATGCGTCCGGCCACCTCTCGCAGGGCCCGCTTGGTGTAGAGCCGCAGATCCGTGGCCACCTGATCGTTGCGACTACGCCCGGTATGAAGTTTGGCCCCCGCCGCCCCGGCCAGTTCGGTAACCCGTCGTTCAACGGCGGTATGGATGTCCTCATCGGCGGGGCCGAAAACAAAAGAGCCCGCGCTCAGTTCGCTCTCCACCTGATCAAGCGCCCCCAACACCGCGTCACACTCGGCGCGGGTGAGAACGCCGGCGCCCGTGAGACCCCGCACATGGGCGCGCGAGCCCTTCAGGTCATCGGGCCAGAGACGTTGGTCGAAAGACAGGCTCGCCGTGTAGGCGAGCAGTTCCTCCGCCGGTCCCCCGGCAAAGCGGCCGTGCCAGAGCGTGCTCATCGTTGGTGCAGGCGGCCCTGCGTCCCCGCCCAGGTCTCCACCGACAGCCCCCACAGCCGCACGAACCCCGCCGAATCTTCATGACGGAATGAGTCGTCGGCCTCGTAGGTGGCCAGCCCGTAGTCGTAGAGGCTGTGGGGGCTGCGGCGGCCCGTGACCTCACATGACCCCGGGGCCAAGGCCAGACGAACCTCCCCGGTGACGTAGCGCTGGGTCTCGGCGATGAAGGCATCGAAGGCCTCCTTGAGGGGACTGAACCAGAGCCCGTCATAGATGAGTTCGGCGTAGCGGGGTTCGATCCGGGCCTTCTCGCGCTGCACATCACGTTCGAGGCAGACGCCTTCCAGATCCCGATGGGCGAGGATGAGCGCGAGGCTGGCCGGGCACTCATAGGTCTCCCGGCTCTTGATGCCAACCCGACGGTTCTCCACCATGTCCACGCGGCCCCAGCCGTAGCTCCCTACCAACGCGTTGAGGCGCTCGACGACCCCTAAGACGCTGAGGGATTCGCCGTCGATGCTCACCGGCACCCCTGCCTCAAAGCCCAGGACGACCTCGACCGGTTCGGTGGCCGTGGGGCGGGTGAGGAGCCAGACGCCCGCCGGGGGGGTGTTCCAAGGATCCTCCATCTCGCCGCACTCGATAGCCCGTCCCCAGATGTTGTCGTCGATTGAATACACCTTCTCCTTAGTGGCCACGATCGGGATGTTGTGGTCATAGGCGTAGAGAATGCTGTCCTCGCGGGTCATGCCCCAGGAACGAACCGGCGCAATGACCTCGAGGTCCGGATTGAGGGCCCGAGTGGAAACTTCGAAGCGGACCTGATCGTTGCCCTTCCCCGTGCAGCCATGGGCCACCGCGTCGGCCCCGTGCTCGGCGGCGGCGGCCACGAGATGTTTCACAATGACCGGTCGAGAGAGAGCCGAAACCAGGGGGTAGCGGTTCTCGTAGAGCGCGTTGGCCGCCAGGGCCGGGGCGCAGTACTCGGCGGCGTATTCCTCCTTGGCATCGACCACGATGGCGTCGATCGCCCCGGCCGCCCGGGCGCGCTCTTTGACCACCTCGTAGTCTTCGGCGGCCTGGCCTACATCTACGGCCAGGGCGATGACCTCCACCCCGAGATTGTCGATCATCCAGCGGACCGCGACCGACGTGTCGAGGCCGCCGCTGTAGGCGAGAACGACGCGCTTAGTCATGGGTATGCCTGCTTCCTGGGTGGTTAGAGACCAGCGAGATCAGAGAGTTGATGGGCTACTGCGGAACCTTGTGCGTCTTGGGCGACTACGACGATGAGGGTGTCATCTCCCGCCACGGTACCCAGCACGCCGGGGAGCCCGGAGCGATCCAGAGCGGAGCCCACCACGTGGGCCGAGCCGGGGGGCGTGCGAAGGACCACCAGATTGCCGGACTGATTGACCTCCACCACCCAATCGCCAAAGACGCGTCGGAGATGGTCCTCCGGCGCCCTTTGTTCGGCGGGGAGTTCGGGGATGGCGTACACCGTGTCCCCGCCCGCCACCCGAACCCGAATGGCCCCGAGGTCCTGCAGATCTCGCGAGACCGTGGCTTGGGTGGCGCTCACCCCCTCGGCGCTGAGCAGTTCCACGAGGTGGGTTTGGCTCGTCACCGCCTGCTCGGCGAGGAGCTTGGTGATGCGGTGTTGTCGTTGTGGCTTGGCGACCATCAGGCCGTCCCCTCGAGGAGAAAGCGCAGGAGGCCTCGAAAGGCATGGAGACGGTTGTGCGCTTGGACAATGACCCGGCTCTGTGGACCGTCGACCACCACGGTGGCCACTTCCTCGCCCCGATGGGCGGGCAGGCAGTGCATGAACACGGCTTTCGCGGTGGCGGCGGCCATCACGGCGGCGTCCACCTGAAATCCCTCGAAAGCGGCCCGACGAGCGGCGATTTCGTCTTCCTGGCCCATCGAGGACCACACATCGGTATGAACGGCGTCGGCTCCGGCGGCGGCTTCCACCGGCCGATCACTCATAAACGGCGGGCCGGCGGCACCGGCGAGGATGAGGCGATCGATGTCGGCCGGGCTGGGCCCAAAGCCGACGGGGCTGGCGATCCGGAAGTGCATGCCGGCCATGGCGGCGCCCAGGGCCAGGCTTCGGGCCACATTGTTGAAGTCGCCGATCCAGGCCACCGTGGCACCGGCCAGACTCCCCCACTCTTGGCGCATCGTGAGGAGATCAGCGAGCACCTGGCAGGGGTGGGCTCGGTCCGAAAGGAGGTTGACGATCGGAATCTGCGAGCAGGCGGTCATCTCCTCGAGGACCCGGTGATCGAACACCCGAGCGCCCAGGATGGCGTGATACCCCGACAGCACCCGGGTGATGTCGGTCATCGACTCCCGCCCGCTCCCGCCGATCTCATCGGAGCGGAAGGTCACCGGGTGCCCGCCCAAGTGGACCACCGCCGTCTCGCAGGAGTGGCGAGTGCGTAGGGACGGCTTTTCGAAATAGAGCCCCACCGTCTGGCCGGCCAAGAGCGGTGGACGAGACGGGTCATCGGCCAGATCGAGGATCCGGGTTAGTTCGGACGGCGAGAGGTCGTCGAGATCGAGCAGGTGCCGGGTCATGTGAGAACCTCCGTGAGGGCGACGAGGGCGACGTCGAGTTCCTCATCGTTGATCAACAGGGACGGCGCCAACCTCAGCGCCGTGGGCGTGATGGCATTCACGATCACGCCGTCAGCCAACAGGCGAGCCGCCACGCCAGGGGCATCATGGCCGTCGAGTTCCACGGCCAACAACAGCCCGAGTCCCCGCACCTCCTTCACGCCCGCCAGGGCCGTCACCCCGCGGGTCAATCGCTGGCCGGCCCGCTGTGCTCGGGCCGGGACGTCTTCGGCCTCCATCACCGCCAGTACGGCGCGGGCGGCGGCCGCCGCCAGCGGCTGGCCCCCGTAGGTGGTGGCGTGGTCGCCGGGAGCGAAGACCGCCGCCACCTCGGTCTTGGCCCAACAGGCTCCGATGGGCACGCCGTTTCCGAGGGCCTTGGCCATGGTGACCACATCGGGCACGACGCCGAGGTGTTGGTGAGCGAACCACGAGCCGCACCGGCCGAGGCCCGTCTGCACCTCATCGACCATGAAGAGAATGCCGCGCTCGTCGCACAGCCGCCGCACGCCCTGGAAGTAGGCCGCACTCGCCGGGTTCACTCCACCCTCGCCCTGCACCGGCTCGAGGAGCACGGCGGCGACCGATGGGTCGAGCGCCGCTTCGAGCGCGTCGAGGTCCTGCCAGGCGACGTGGCGGAACCCCTCCGGAAGGGGCTGGAACGCCTCGTGCTTGGCGGGCTGGCCGGTGGCGTGGAGCGTGGCCAGGGTGCGCCCGTGGAAGGAGTTGAAGGCGCTCACCACAACATGCCGACCGCGTCCTCCGAAGCGGCGGGCCAACTTCAGGGCACATTCGTTGGCCTCGGCCCCGGAGTTGGCGAAGAACACCTGCCCCCGCATACCGCCGGCGGCGGGCCAGCCGGGCTGGCCCACCCCGAGGAGACGATCGAGGGTCTGGGCCACCTGCCAACCCGGTTCCGTGCCGAAGAGGTTGGAGACATGCAGCAGCGTCTGGGCCTGGGCGTAGAGGGCGTCCGCCACGGCGGGATGACTGTGGCCGAGGCTGGTGACGGCCAGACCCGAGAGCAGATCCAGATAGCGACGCCCGTCCCTATCCCAGAGCCAAACCCCTTCACCCCGCACCAGTTGTAGCGATGGGGGCCCGTAGGTGGGCATGAGCGGGCAGTGGTCGAGCGACGGTGCGCCCATGGCCTGGGCGTGGGTGTTCATGCGGGCTCCTCGGGCACGATCATGGTGCCGATACCGGCGTCGCTGAAGAGTTCCAGCAGGACGACATGGGGGAGCCGACCATCGAGGAGATGGGCCGAGGCCACCCCATGCCCCACCGCGTGCAAGCAGGCGTCGATCTTGGGGATCATCCCGCCTCTCAGGGCTCCGGCGGCCACCAGTTCAGCCAAGCCGGAAGCATCGATCCGGCTGATGAGGCTGCCCGGATCGTCGCAATCGGCGAGGAGGCCCTCGACGTCGGTGAGATAGATGACCTTCTCGGCACCAAGAGCCTCGGCCAGCGCTCCTGCCACCGTGTCGGCGTTGATGTTGTAGGTCTGCCCTTGGGCATCGGCCCCCATCGTGCTCACGACCGGAATGAGATCTTCGGCCAGGAGGCGTTGGAGGATGGCCGGGTTCACGGACTGAACATCACCCACGAAGCCGAGGTCGGGGTGGCGGGCACCGGCCACGATGAGACCGGCGTCCTCCCCGCTCACGCCCACGGCGAGGGATCCGTGGAGATTGATGGAGGCCACGATCTCGCGATTGACCTTGCCCACCAAGACCATGCGGGCGATGTCCACGGTCTCGGCATCGGTCACGCGTTGGCCGTCGCGAAACTCAGGAACCTTGCCGAGCCTCGTCATCAGGTCACTGATCTGAGGACCTCCGCCGTGGACCACCACGGGCCGCAGGCCCACCGAGCGCATCAGCACCACATCGGCGGCGAAGGTGGCCGCCAGCGCGGGGTCCACCATGGCGTTACCGCCGTACTTGACCACCATGGTGCGGCCATGGAAGCGCTGAATGTAGGGCAGAGCCTCGATAAGCACGGCGGCCCGGGCCTCGGCCGTCTCCCGGGCGGTGGGGACAGTCGGCATCATGAGGTACCCATGTTCTCGTCGATGTAGGCGTGGGTGAGATCGTTGGTGAGGATCTGGGCTCGGCCATCGCCGAGGCCGAGGTGGGCCGTGACCTCGATCCACTCCTGGTCCATGTAGGCGGCGATGGCGATGGGGTCCACCGGCGCGGTGACGCCTCCTTCGGCCACGATCAACTCGCCGTAGCGAACCGTCAGGCGTTCGGGTTCGAAGACGATCCCCGCCGCGCCCAACTCACTGGCAATCCGACCCCAGTAGGGGTCCTTGCCGTACCAGGAGCACTTCACGAGTTGGCTCTCCGCCACCCGACGAGCGCCGGCGCGCGCATCGTCATCGGAGGCGGCTCCCGTGACCTTCACGCGCACCACTTTGGTGTGGCCCTCGGCGTCGCCCACCATCTGGGTGGCCAGGTCGAGACACACCTCGGCCACCGCGCCAGCGAACGCCGCCGAGTCGGTGGGCGGACCGGCTAGCCCCGAGGCGAGGAGGATCACGGTGTCGTTGGTGGAGGTGCATCCATCCGAGGACATGGAGTTGAAGCTCGCCGCCACCGCCGCCCGCAGCACCTCGGTAAGGGCGGGCGCGGCGAGAGCGACATCGGTGGTGATCACCGCCAACATCGTGGCCATGTTGGGGGCGAGCATGGCGGCCCCTTTAGCCATGCCCCCCACCACGAACCCCGGCCCCCGCACCACCGCTTCCTTCCGGTGGGTGTCGGTGGTGCAGATGGCTTGGGAGGCGGCGATGGCACCGGCGGGGCTGGAGTTGAGTCCCGCTACCAGGTCCACCACGCCGCTCGCAATGGCATCCATGGGCAGCGAGTAACCAATGAGCCCGGTGGAGCAGACGAGCACCTCGTGAGCCGCGCAACCGATCTCCGCCGCCACCAACTCGGTCATGCGCTCGGCATCGGCCACACCGGAGGGGCCGGTGGCGGCGTTGGCACATCCGCTGTTGAGGACCACCGCGGCGGCCTGCCCCTCGGACAAGAGCAGGTGGGCACTCGTGGTGATCACCGGCGCGGCGGTCATCTTGTTCTGCGTGAACACCGCCGTGGCGCTGACCGGCTCACCGTCGTGGGTGGCCACGATACTGAGATCGAGATCACCCGATTCCTTGATGCCACAGGCCACCCCGTGGGCCCGGAATCCTGCGGCCGCGGTCACACTCATAGCCAACTCACGATCTCTCCCGACGGGGGGATGGGACATTCCGTCGTCCACCGCAGCCCGGGGTTCATGGGTAGACCCCGGCGATGGGAAGGCCGGTGGTTTCGGGGAGGCCGAGGAGCAGGTTGGCGCACTGCACCGCGGCCCCCGCGGCGCCCTTGGTGATGTTGTCGAGGGCGGCGATGGCCAACACGTACCCGCTACGCGGGTCATAGCGCGCCGTGACATGGGCACAGTTCGAACCCAGGGTGGCCTTGGTAGACGGCGAGGTTTCGGTGACCACCACGAAGGGCTCGCCGGCGTAGGCCTGACGGAGGAGATCCAGGAGCGCCGTCGTGCTGGTGGTGCCGGTGGGGCGGGCGTAACAGGTAGCCAAGATACCGCGGTTCATCGGGGCCAAATGGGGGGTGAAGAGGACCGTGGCTCCGAGTATCTGCTCCATCTCGGGGGTGTGCCGATGGTCGAGCAGGCCGTAGGCCGTGAAATCTTCGTCCACCGCGCAAAAGGTGGTGGACGCTTGCGGCGAGCGGCCGGCACCGGACACTCCCGAGGCGGCGTCCACGATGATCCCCTGCGGGTCGATGACCCCGGCCCGCGTGAGCGGGGCGAGGGCGAGGGCCGCTGCGGTGGGATAGCACCCCGGGGTGGCCACGTGGGTGGCGGCAAGGATGGCGGGGCGGAACAGTTCGGGGAGGCCGTAGGCGAAGTGCGGCAGCAACTCGGGGGCGGTGTGGGCCTCGCCGTACCACTGGGGGTACAAGCGGGCGTCCTGGAGACGGAAGTCGGCGGCGAGGTCGACGAGGTGACCCACCTTGCCGATGAGCTCGGGCACGATGGCCTGACTGGCACCGTGGGGCAGGCCGAGGAACACCACATCCAGACCGGCCACCTCGGCCGGGTCGTACGCCCGGTAGACGAGCGACGGATAGGCGGCGGCCAAACTGGGGTAGAGATCGGCGGCCCGGGACCCGGCTTGGCTGTCGCCGGTGGCCATACGGACGTCCAGGTCGGGGTGGGCCGCGCTCAAGCGCAGCAACTCGGCGCCGATGAAGCCCGACGCCCCGATGATGCCTACGGAAACCATCCGAGAATCATGCATCATCTTGCATGATCATGCAAGGACCCTTCAGCCTCCCGGCCCTCTCCGCCTCCTCCCCGTGGTTTCGCTCGGCGGCCGGGAGGCGTTATGTTCTCGCCTCATGGTTGTCCCGTCTCACCCCTCGGTCACCACGATCGACCCCGACCTCGACCGCCGCACCGACGAGAACCTGTCCACCGCCTCACCCGAATCGGCCCACATCGTGAGGACCGAACCGGGCGAATCAGCGGCGGCCAAAGTGACCGAAGCCCGAATCTTCGGCTATCCGCTGGAGGCCCTGTGCGGGGAACGCTTCGTGCCTCAAAAAGATCCCGGCAAACTCCCCCTCTGTGGCATCTGTCAGGAGATCTACAGCCTCTACCGCCAGATGGGCGACGGTGGCCTCAACGAGACCCCCGGTAGTTGAGGGCGCCGATGGGCCTAGGTGCGCAACGTGGCGGGCAGCGCCGATTGCACGGCATCAATCACCCCTGAGCGCGCGGCAGCAACATCGCCCTCGGTGAGGGTGCGCTCGGCCGCTTGGAAGCGGAGGCGGTAGGCGAGGCTCCGGCGACCCTCGGCCACCCCTGGCCCGCGATACACGTCGAAGAGTTCCACGCTCCACAACAGCGGACCACCAGCGGCGTCGATGGCGTCGTGCACGGCCGCGGCGGGGACCTCGTCGTCTACCTCGAAGGCGAGGTCGATATCGCTACTCGGGAAGAGGCTGAAGGACCGGTAGACGGCGTCACCGTGGGGTCGGTCAAGAAGGGCATCGAGATCGAGTTCGAGGTAGCCAACCCGCTCAGCGATGTCGTGGACCGCCAGTACCTCCGGATCGATTTCCCCTACTGCCCCCACCGCGAGATCGCCGAACCGCAACGACGCCGAACGGGTGGGATGCAGGCCGGGCCGAGGGTCGTTGTGCAGGCCCACATCCCTTAGCCCGAGGGCCTCCGCCAACGCGTGCCACACCAGGACGGCGTCGGGAGCCGCCGATCCCGCCAACACCACCCCAAGCACCTCTCGTTCATCGGGCAACTCCGCGTGGGGATCACGGGGACGGTTGAAGGTGTGGCCGATCTCGAAGAGCCGCACGCCGTGGTTGCGGTGCGACCAGTTGTAGGCCACTGCCCCCACCAAACCCGGCAGCAATGAAGTGCGCAACACGGACTGTTCGGCCGCCAGGGGATTGGCAATGGTGATGCCGTCGTCGGGCAGTCCACAACGGGCCAACTCCCCCGGGGCCAGGAAGGGCATCGGCATGGCCTCGGAGATTCCCCGACCCACCAACGTGGCCCGCAGGCGGCGCCGATCCAATTGGCGCGCCGATAGCGCGCCGGTGGTGGCGGCGCGAGGAAGGGTGCGGCCCAGCGCCGTGTAGCCGTGGTGACGGGCTACTTCCTCAATCACATCGATCTCGGTGGCGGAGTCGTAGCGCCACGACGGAATCTGCACCTCGAGATCCTGCCCCACGGCGGTAACCCGGAAGCCGATGGGATCGAGCACCTCCGCGATGCGAGCTGAACCCAAATCCGAACCCAACAACTTGGCCACGCGAGCAGTGCGCACGAGCACTGGAGGCCGATCGGGCAAGGTGCCGGTGGCCCGTACCGAGCCGTCTTCCAACCCTGCCCCGAGCAGATCGGCGAACCGGCGCATGGCGAGATCCACGATTTCGGGATCGGTCCCCTTCTCAAAGCGAGCCGACGCTTCGGATCGAAGTTTGTGCCGGCGCGAGGATTTCACGATGCCTATCGGGTGGAACCAGGCCATCTCCACGAGGACGTCCTGAGTGCTCGCATCGATCTCGCTGGCCGATCCACCCATGATGCCCGCCAGCCCCACGGGTACATCATGGCCATCGCAGATCAGAAGGTCCTCGGGGCTCAGAGAACGCTCGATGGCGTCGAGGGTGACGAGCGCTTCCCCGTCGTGCGCCAGACGCACCCGAAAGCCGGGGCCCGCCACCTTGGCGAGGTCATAGGGATGATTGGGCTGCCCTAGTTCGAGCATGACGTAGTTCGACACGTCCACCACGTTGTTGATCGAGCGCATTCCGAGCAGCGCCAAGCGGGTGGCCACCTTCGGATCGCCCGGGCCCACGGCGACACCTCGCAGCACCCGGGCTTCGAACAGGCCACACCGTTCGGGGGCCAAAATCTCCACCCCGACCGAGCCAATCGCCGCCGCCGGGAGAAGGACCGGGGTGGGGTCGGGAAGACTGAAGGGCAGCCGTAGCCGCGCCGCTAGGTCGCGCGCCACGCCGGCGATCGACATCGCATCGGGCCGGTTCGGATTGATCTCGAGGTCGTAGAGGACATCGGCCGAAATGCCCAACGCCTCGGTGAAGGGCGTCCCGGGAGTCAGGTGGTTCGGGAGGAGGAAGATCCCGCCGGTATCACCACCCAGGCCCAGTTCGGAGGCTGAGCACAGCATCCCATTCGACCATACGCCGGCCATCTTGCGACGGCCGATCTCCATCCCGCTGGGCATCGTGGTGCCAATGGTGGCCAACGGGACGAGATCGCCCACCTGCATGTTGAAGGCCCCGCACCCCACCTCGAGTGGCTCGCCGTCTCCGGCATCGACGGTGACCAGGTGAATCTTGTTGGCCCCTTCTACTGGTCGCGTGTCGATCACCCGCGCCACCACGACCCCCCCGAGACCCTCGCCGAGACGTTCGAGTTCCTCCACCGCCATGCCCAGGTCGCTCATCTCCTCACCGAGCGCGACGGGGTCCCCTTCGAAGGGAGCGAAGTCGCGCAACCACGAGAGCAAGACCTTCATGCTGCTGTCCTTAGAACTGACTCAGAAAGCGGATGTCGTTGGTGAAGAGGTCGCGCAGGTCGGCCACTCCATGGGCACTGGCCCCGAGGCGATCGAGCCCAAACCCGAACGCGAAGCCCTGCCACTCTTCGGGATCGATGCCGCAGTTGCTCAACACATTGGGGTGCACCATCCCGCAGCCCCCGAGTTCCAACCACGAGCCGTCGGGACGCTGGATGTCGAACTCCGCCGAAGGCTCCGTGAAGGGGAAGTAGGACGGCCGCAGGCGAGAGGTGAAATCGCCGCCGAAGAACGCCTTCGTGAAGGCATCGAGCGTGCCGGCGAGGTCGGCGAAGGTGATGTTGCGGTCGATCACCAACCCCTCGATCTGATGAAAGACAGGCATGTGGGTGGCGTCGGGGGTGTCCTGGCGAAACACCCGGCCGGGCATCACCATGTAGAAGGGCGGCTCCTCGCCGCTCATCACCCGCACCTGCACCGGTGAAGTGTGGGTGCGAAGCACGGTGGAGCCCGGCGCCCCCATCTCCACGTAGAGCGTGTCGTACATGTCCCGGGCTGGGTGATCGAGCGGGAAATTGAGGGCGCCGAAGTTGTGCCAATCCGTCTCTACCTCGGGACCCTCGGCAATGGTGAACCCCATCCCGACGAACACATCCTCGAGGGTCTCCATGGCCTGGGTGACGAGGTGGAGGTGACCGGCGCCGGTTCCGGGGGCCGCTTCGGTGAGGTCGAGCCGCTCGGCGTTCAGTTGGAGGCGGCGCTGTTCCCCCTCCAGTTCCAACCGACGGGCCGTTACCGCACTCTCCACGGTGGCCCGCGCCCGGTTGAGGGCCCCGCCTACCGCTCGCCGCCCATCGGGGTCGAGCCCACCCAACTGGGACTTGTAGGAGGCCAGCACCGATTTCTTACCCAGCAGTTCCGACTCGATCGCCGCCAGTTCCTCGAGGCTGCCGGCGGCCGCCAGACGCGGCGGCGCGGTGGTCTCAAGGGCGGCGATGTTCTCGAGCATGACAGAGAATGGTCCCCGGTCAGCCCGGGGTGCCGCCAATCGGTTTCGGCGCGCTCGTCCGTTGGCGGAGGGCCTCGAACGCCAGCACGGATCCGGTCATGGCCACGTTGAGGGACTCGGCCCGTCCGGTGAGCGGGATCGTGAGGCACTGATCGACGGCGGCGGCTACGTCGTCGGGCAGGCCGTGGGCCTCGCTCCCGAGCAGGATCGCCGTCGGTCCGGTGAGATCGACGGTGTGGTACGGCGTACCGCCACGCACCACGGTGGCGAACGTGCGCACCCCCGCTTCTCGTAGCGCCTCGGTTACCGCCATCGTGTCTCCTCCGCTGGCCACCGGGAGGTGGAACAGCGCCCCCGCTGATGCCCGCACGCACTTCGGATTGCTGGGATCCACGGAGGTCCCGCAGAACAATACCGCGGCCGCTCCGGACGCTTCGGCGGCCCGCAGCAAGGTGCCCGCGTTGCCGGGGTCGGCTACGTCTACCAGGACGAACGCCATGGCCCCGGCGGCGGCGGCGGTCACCGCCTCGGACACCGATACCTCCACCCGGGCGGCGATAGCGGCGATTCCCTGCGGGCTGACCGTGTCCACCGCTCGGGCCAACACCTCTTCCCGGATCTCGTGCACCCTGACGCCGGCGACCTCGAGGGTGTCGATGAGGGCGGGGTCCACGCGGTCGGTGGCGAAGGCCTCACGGATGGCCACTCCCGCGGTGAGGGCTTCCGCGATGAGCACGGGCCCATCCACGACAAAAGCTCCGGCCTCTAGACGCGCCGCGCGGCGCCCCGAGAGGCGCCGCAGCAGTTGCACGCTGGGATGTCGGGGGCCGATCGGCCCTCGATCATGGTTCAGGTGGTCTCCTTGGCCGAGGCCTCGGTGGCGGTCTGCACCAGGGACGCGAAGGCCAGCGGCTCCCGAACGGCCAGATCGGCCAGCACCTTGCGGTCGACGGTGATCTCGGCCACCCGCAACCCGGAAATGAAACGGCTGTAGCTCGTCCCATTCTCCCGACAGGCGGCGTTGATTCGTTGGATCCACAGCGAGCGGAAGTCGCCCTTACGAGCCCGACGGTCACGGAAGGCATAGCGACCGGCGTGCATCACCGCCTCGTTGGCGGACTTGAAGGACCGGCTCTTGTTGCCGTAGTAGCCCTGGGCGCGCTCGAGGGTTGCCCGGCGCTTCTTCTTCGAATGGACGGCGCGCTTTACTCGTGCCATAAGTCGTTCCTCCTTAACCCGGCCTAGAGGCCGAGCATCCGTTTGATTCGAGCCGCGTCACCGGGAGCGACACTGGTTTCACCCTTGAGCCGGCGCATCCGCTTGGGCGCCTTCTTCTCAAGGATGTGGTTGTTGTTGACCTGCAGTCGCCGGAGCTTGCCGGTACCAGTGACTTTGAAGCGCTTCTTGGCGCCGCGGTGGGTCTTCATCTTGGGCATGAGTGGATCTCTCTTTTCGGGCGAACCGAGAACCTCAGGTGGCGTTGGTCTCGCTGTCCGTCTCGGTGGTGTCGGTGGTGTCGGTGGTGTCGGTGGTGTCGGTGGTGTCGATGGCTTCGATGGCTGCAGTGGCTTGGATGACCGGCGTTTCGTCGGCCAACATTTTGGCCTCGGCAAGGGCTGCCGCTGCTGCTTTCGCCGCCGCTGCCTGTGCCTTCTTGTCGGGGGCTAGCACCATGGTCATGTTGCGTCCGTCCATGCGAGGGAAGATCTCCACTCGACCCACGTCCTTCACCGCAACCTCTACCTGCTCAAGGATCTTTCGGCCGAGTTCCGGATGAGCCACCTCACGACCACGGAAGGTCAAGGTGACTTTCACCTTGTGACCCTCGGTGAGGAAGTGCTCCACCTTGCGAGTTTTGGTGTCGAAGTCCCCGACGCCGATCTTGGGTCGGTATTTCATCTCCTTGATCACGACGTTGGTGGTCTTCCGGCGAGATTCCTTCGCCTTCTGGGCCGCCTCGTACTTGTATTTGCCGTAGTCCATGATTCGGCAGACCGGGGGATTCGCCTGGGCCGCAACTTCGACGAGGTCGAGATCGAGTTCCCGGGCAAGGGAGAGCGCATCGGGCAGCGGCTTGATACCGATCTGCTGCCCGTCATGGCCCACCAGTCGTACCTCACGGGCCCGGATCCGATCATTGATCCGTGGCTCGCCGGTGGCCGGGGGCGTGGCTATTGGGAAATCCTGTTCATGTAGGCGCTGCTACCTCCTGGGCGCGGAATGGGTTGGCTCACCGACCGATGCCGCCCAAAAACAACAAGGCGGATGTCGGAGAAGCCGACATCCGCCGCGCACCACAACGGACTACCCGCAGGAGTGATTGACCTTGGTCGACCCAACGCACCCTAAATGGTGGCTGGGCGGGGGCGATGCCCCGCTTCTGTTTTCAGTTACGGGGCATAGGGTACGACGATGTTCCGACGCACCACAACCCGAGGAGTGCACCGATGAGCCTATGGACACCCGGTGGAGACCATCCCGTGCCCCCCCGCCCCACGCCCGCGCCCACGGAGACCGCCCCGCCGAGCTCTGATCCAGCCCAGCCCTCTGGGGATCTCCCCCCCGAAGAGCAGGCCCGCCTGGCGGCGATGCAGGCCGAGATGGAGGAAGTCCGCCGGGAATTGCTGGCGGCACCCGCCGCCGTGGTGGTGGCCAACCACGCCATGGGGATGTACGAACTCGCCGCCATCCACCTCATGAGCGAGCCACCCCAGTTGGTGGAGGCCAGCCTGGCGGTGGATGCCCTCGCCGCCCTGGTCGAGGGGCTCGAGGGCCGCCTCGGCGAGGCCGAACCCACCCTCCGCGATGCCCTCGGGCAGCTCCGGGCCGCCTATCTCGACGTACATAACCGAGTCGGAACCCAGGGCTCCACCCAGTAGCAACCTCGCCTCAGAGTTTGGCAATCTGGGTGGCTTCCCAGCGACCCTGCCCGCCGGGACGCACCGCAAAGGCCACCGCCGCGCCCACCGCCACCTCCCGACTGCCGTCGAGCAGGGCGGTGCAATGGAACGGAAAGTCCCTCTGCTCACCTCGGATGGAGCCCAACCCGCGATGGTCGTCGAAGGTGGTCACGAGCCCTTCCATCAATGCACGATCTTGGCCAATGCCAGTTCAATGATGTCGGTGGCCCCCGCGTCTTTCAGGGCGGGAATCAGCGTGTTGATCGTGGCTTTCGGCACCACGGTCTCAATGGCGTAACCGCCGTCACCGAACAATTGCGACACAGTGGGGGCCTTCATCGCCGGCAGGATGGCGATCACGGCGTCGCGGTCGGTGCTCGACACGTTGAGTTTCACGAGGACCTTCTCTCGCGCTTCCATCACTCCATCCAGCAGGGTTTTGATCTGCTCCATGGCGTGACGTTTCTCGGAATCGGCGGCGGCGGCGGGGTTCGCCACGAGCGCCGTATAACTAACGAGCACCTCGTTCACGATCTTCAGGCCGCCGGCGCGCAGGGCCCGACCGGTCTCGGTACCGTCCACGATGCAGTCCACGATGTCGGGGACCTTGGCCTCGGTGGCGCCGTAACTGAGGCGAATGTCGGCCTCGATGCCGTGGGTCTCGAAGAACTGCCGCGTGAGCTCGGGGTATTCCGTGGACACCCGCACCCCGGGGGGAAGGTCGGTGACGTCGTTGACGGGCGAGTCTTGCGGCACCGCCAGCACGATCGTGAAGGGGCGGCTGGTGGCCTTGGAATACTTGAGCTCGCCGAGGATGACCACGTCACTGGATGTTTCCTCCACCCAATCACGGCCCGCGATCCCCAGGTCGAACAGTCCCTCGGCCACATACCCGGGAATCTCCTGGGGGCGCAGGATTCGCACCTCGTTGATCCGGGGATCGTTGATCGATGCCTTGTAATCGACGACCGATGACCGTTCCACTCGCAGGTCGGCGGCCTCGAAAAGCTCGAGCGTGGACTTTTCTAAGGAACCCTTGGGAAGCACGAGACGAAGCACGACTGTGGAGGGTAGAGCCTGCGAGCGGTCAGCAAGAAACGCGTTGGTCCTGAAGCCGCTACAACTCGGCAGGTACGGGAGTCATGACCAGGTAGCCGCCCATCAGGGCTTCCGCATCGTTGGTGGGGGCCGTGGCGGGCACGAGGTCGCAGTTGGCGGTCACGAATACATTCACATTCGCCGGTACGGCCGGGGCAAGGGGTGCCTCGATCACGGCCTTGGCGGTGCCGACGGTACATCCGGGCACGTTGAAACTGGTGACCGTGGCCGTCTGGGCGGTTCCCTTCGCCAGTTCGTCGCGATGCGCGGTGATCCAATCCGCCACCAGCGTGGCACCGGCGTTGAAGTTGGCCAGCGGACCCAGCCCGGCGCTCGATGCCACCGCGGGGATACCCCGGCGCAGTGCGGTGCGAGCCGCCCCCACCGTGCCCGACACCTGAGCGAAATTGGCCACGTTCTGCCCCTCGTTCACCCCCGACACCACCAGATCGGGCACCAGCGCCAGTTCGTCGAGGGCCACCTTCACCGCATCGGCCGGATAGCCCTCCACTGCGGTGCCCGCCACGCCGCTGGCGGTGGCACCGGGGCGGTGGACGACGGCTCCCGCGGTGGTCGTGTCGGAGGTGCCGCTCTGATTCTCCGCCGGGGCCACCACGACCACCTCGACGCCTTCCATCTCCCCCAGCACGGACACGAGCGTATCGAGGCCAGGGGCACCGATTCCGTCGTCGTTGGTCACCAACACGGTGAGGGGCGCTAACGGGGCCGAGGTGGGCTCGGTGGGGGTCGACGCGGAGTCGTCCTTTCCCCCACAACCCGTGGCCAGTAGCACGATTGTGAAACAACAAAAGATGGTGCGGGCGAACACGGATCCCCCTCGGTGCGATCGTGGGCCCCGACCGTAGTGCCCTTTCGGTCAGGACGAGCAGGGATACTGCTGCGCGAGGCGCGCCATCTCTACGGCCACCACGGCGGTGTCGTAGCCCACGTTGTGGCCCTCGGCGTCCTCGGACCGGGCGAGGGCCTGGGCTTCATCCTCGGTAGTAAGGATGCCAAAGGCCACCGGTACCCCCGTGGCGAGTTGCACCTCCTGAATCCCCGCCGCGGCTTGGCCGGCTACGAGTTCGTAATGCGACGTCTCCCCCCGGATCACCGAGCCGAGGCAGATCACCGCGTCGACCTTCCCGGATGCGGCCAGGAGGCGAGCCCCCATCGGAAGCTCGAAACTGCCCGGCACTTCCACATCCACTACGTCTTCGGGCCGCACCCCGAGGCCCGCCAAGCCGCGCCCCACCCCGGCCGCGAGACGGTCCACGACGGGCGAGTTCCACCGGGCCCGGACTACGCCGATCCGCAATCCGGTGCCGTCAAGACCCGGTGGGGCGGCGGCGCCGTGATCCCCCGTGGTCACAACACGTCGTCCAGACCCTCGAGGAGATGACCCATCCGCTCGCGTTTGGTGCGCAGGTAGGCCAAGTTCTCCGGGTTCACCGACACGATCGAGGGCACCCGCTCGGTGATCTCCAGACCGAAGCCTTCGAGGCCGCCGTATTTGCTCGGGTTGTTGGTGATGATCCGCATGGTGGTTACGCCCAAGTCCACAAGAATCTGTGCTCCGATGCCGTACTCACGGCTGTCCTCGGGAAGCCCCAGATCCAGATTGGCGTCCACCGTGTCCCGGCCTTTCTCTTGGAGCCCGTACGCCCGGATCTTGTGACCAATGCCGATGCCGCGCCCTTCATGGCCACGCAGATAGACCACCACGCCATGGCCTTCCTCGGCCATGATTGCCATGGCCGAGTCGAGTTGGACGCCGCAGTCGCAGCGCAGCGAACCGAACACGTCGCCGGTGAGACATTCACTGTGCACCCGAACCAGCACGTTGGCTTCCCCCGCCACCGTTCCCTTCACCATGGCCACGTGCTGTTCGCCGTCGAGGAGCGACTCGTAGGCGTAGCAGGTGAAATCGCCCCACTGCGTGGGAATACGGGCCTCGCCGATGCGGCGCACCAGTTTCTCGTTCTGGCGTCGGTAACGCACGAGATCGGCGATGGAGATCATGAGCAGACCGTGCTGCTCGGCAAAGCGTTCGAGTTCGGGAACGCGCGCCATGTCTTGTTTGTCCGAGTCCACGATCTCGCAGAGCAAGCCGGCTGGGTACAACCCCGCCATTCGGCACAGGTCCACGGTGGCCTCGGTGTGGCCAGCGCGTTTGAGCACCCCGCCCTCGCGGGCCATGAGCGGGTTGATGTGGCCCGGTCGGGCCAGATCGCCCGGACGGATGGTCGGGTCGCATAGGGCCCGTACGGTGGCGCAGCGATCGTGGGCGGAAATGCCGGTGGAAGTGCCGTGGCGGTAGTCCACCGTCACGAGGAACGCGGTGCGCTGACTCTCGGTATTTTCCGCCACCATCGGCGGGAGGTCGAGTTCGGCGGCCCGTTCGGCGGTGATGGGAGCACAGAGGTAGCCCGAGGTGTGATGGAGGAAAAAGGCGATGCTCTCGGCGGTGGCGAACTCCGCCGCTTGGATCAGGTCGCCTTCGTTCTCGCGATCCTCGTCGTCCACCACCACGAGGATCTCTCCCCGGGCATAGGCCTCCACCGCATCTTCGATCCGAGCAAAGGCCATGTCAGTCATCCTTCCAGGAGAGAAGCCGTTCCACGTACTTGGCCGTGATGTCGACTTCAAGATTCACGGGATCGCCGGGGCCTTTCAGACCGAGGGTGGTGACGGCGGCGGTGTGCGGAATGACCGCCACGGTAAAGCCTTCGGGGGTGGGAACCACCACGGTGAGGCTGATGCCGTCGATGGTGATGGAACCCTTCTCCACGATGTAGCGCAGAAGGCCCGTGGCACACCGAATCCGTAGATCCGGCGCACCCACCACGATGGTGCCCACCCCGTCTACGTGCCCCTGGACCAGGTGTCCTCCGAGACGGTCGCTCATGCGCACCGGTCGCTCCAGATTCACCCGGTGGCCCGCGTCAAGCGCTCCGAGGGCGGTGCGGGCGTAGGACTCTTCCACCACATCGGCCTCCCACCACCCCTCCTCCACCGACCACCCCACCACGGTGAGGCAGGTGCCGTTCACGGCGATGGAGGCACCCATGGTCACGTCCTCGAGCACGGTGTGGGCTCCGATGCGAAGCCGCGGGCCTTGGCGGGACAGCACCGTACCGAGTTCCTCGATGATTCCGGTGAACATCAGGGGGCCTCCGAGGGGTGGGGTACCAGATCGATACGAAGATCTTCGCCGAGCCGTCGCACCGACTGAATCCGACCCCGGGTGATGGTGTCCAGGCGCGGGGCACCGGGGCCGCTGAAAACGCCGGGCGCATCGTCGCCCCCCAAGAGGCAGGGGGCGACATAGACGACGTAGCGGTTCACGAGCCCGGCGGCATGAAAGGCGTGAGCCACGGTGGGACCACCCTCGACGAGGAGTTGGAGATGGCCCAGGGCGCCGAGTTCGTCGAGCACCGCTCCGAGATCACCGCCGCGTTCAAGACACGGGTGCACCCGGGCGGTGGCGGGTGCCTCGCCGAGCACCACCCGCACCGGGTCGCCGCGCGGGGCGGGGGCGTCGCGCACGGTCAGGCTGGGGTCGTCGATCCGCACGGTACCGGCGCCCACCAGAATGCTGTCGCTCTCGGCGCGCAGGCCGTGGCCATCCGCCCGGGCCGCGGGCCCAGTGATCCACTGGCTGGACCCGTCGGGGGCGGCGGTACGGCCGTCGAGGGACGTTGCGGTCTTGAGGACCACGTAGGGACGACCGGTCCGGCGGTGATGGAGGTAAGGCGCCAGCAGGCGGGCGCCCTCGTCGGCGAGCACCCCCACGATCACATCGATGCCCGCCGCCATCAGCCGCTCAATCCCCCGACCCTGCACTCGGGTATCGGGATCTTCCAGGCCGATCACCACCCGGGCCACGCCGGCGGCGATGAGGGCATCCACACACGGCGGCGTCCGTCCGGCATGAGAGCAGGGCTCGAGGGTGACCCAGGCCGTGGCGCCGGCGAGATCGTGGCCGGTCGCCGTCGCCAGGGCTACCGCCTCGGCGTGCGGACCCCCGACGGCGTGGGTCGCCCCCTCGAACACGTCGCCGGTGGGCGTTTCGATCACGCAACCCACCCAGGGATTCGGGGGGGCGGCGGCCCGCACGGCGGCCGCCAACACGAGGGCTCGGGTCATGCGCTCGGTATCGGATGCGGTGGTCATGTCATCTCCGGGCTGGCTCGGCCACGCGCGGGGTGACGACGGCCGCCGACCGAAGGTCGACCACCGGGCGTCCTCGCTCCCATCCGGACTTTCACCGTCGGCTCCGGATTCACACCGGATCGGCCGCCCCACTGGTGGTGGGGAGGTTCGCGGGCTACACCGCCGGTCGGGAGTTTCACCCAACCCCGCGAGGGTTTGCTCAATTGTGCCTTCACCCTACAACTAGAACACGTTCTAGTTCCACCGAGGATTGGCCTCGTCCGCCCTAATGGGGTCGGCCTCCCTGCAACAGGTCCAACGCATGGGGTACGACATCCACCACGGCCGCCAGCGTCTCGATGCACCCCGTGGATGATCCCGGCGTGTTCACCACGAGGCAGGCACCCACTGTGCCCGCCACCGCTCGCGAGAGGCGCCCCAACGGACTGACGAGGCGCATGGCCTCGGCCAACCCCGGCGCCTCACGGTCCATCACCGCCCGCGTGCCCTCCGGCGTGAGATCCCGGGGTCCAAAGCCGGTACCCCCCGTGGTCACCACGAGGCCGGCAAATCCCGCACAGGCCGCACCCAGTGTCTCCGCCACGGCCTCGACACCATCGGCGGTCACGATGCGGGCCACCACCGTAAACCCGGCCTCGCTCAGATAGGCCTCGAGGGCCGCCCCGGAGCGGTCTTCCCGCGACCCTTCCGCCACCCCATCGGACACCGTGATTACCTTCGCCAGCAGCACCATCGCGCCAGTCTGCCCCGCGCGGTTCCCTCAGGCCCGGCGACGAAGCCGCAGGAGGTACATCCCATCGGTGCCGGCGGCTTGAGGCAGCAGACGGAGGCCACGCCCGCACCGCTCCCACGGAGCCGAAAGCGGCTCGAGCGGTTCCAGTTCCGGAGACGTGGCGGCGAGATGATCGTCGATCCCACGACCTTCGGCGTCGGTCAAGGTGCACACGGCGTAAACGAGGGTTCCACCCGGACGAAGCAGACCGACGGCCGCGCTCACCAATTGTTTCTGAACCGCCGCTAGGCGCGCCGGGGCAGCCGCGTCGATTCGCCAGCGAGCATCCGGGCGCCTCCGGAGCGTGCCGAGGCCCGAACAGGGGGCATCGATGAGCACCCGATCAAAGCAGCCCGGTGCAAAGGGCGGGCGGGCCGCGTCAGCGGCCAGCACGGCCAAGCCCGGAGCGTTGCTCCTGATGAGGCCGACGCGTCCGGGTCGGATGTCAGCCGCCACCACCCGGGCGCCGGTGGCGGCCAGCATGGTGGCCTTACCCCCCGGGGCGGCGCAGAGATCGGCCACCCGATCACCGTCCTGGGCCCCCACCGCCGTTGCCACCCACTGCGAGGCGAGGTCCTGCACGTAGCCATCGGAGCGCTCGGTCACCGAGGGCGCTTCGTTCATGACCGCCAGCGCGGCGTGGGCGGCCTCCTTCCCCAAGTCGGCTTCGAGAGCCGCCACAATCCAGTCTGGATAACTCAACCGGGTGGCGTCATCGGGCCAGATCACCGGATGCTCAGCCACGCGACGCAACACGGCGTTCACGAGGCCGCGGGCCGCCTTGGGCGTCACCTCCACCGTTTCCCCCACGGCGGCGTGGGGCTTCATGGCGAGAAAGTGCAGTTGGTAGGCCCCCAGGCGCAACGCGTTGCGCACCCGGGGCTCGATGTCACGGGTCAAGAAGCGGTCCACGAGGAAGTCGCAGGCCCGACGCATGCGGGTGCCGCCGTAGACGAGTTCGGTAGCGAAGTTACGGTCGCGCGGCGCCAAGCCGGTGCGGCTGAGCATCTCGGGTAACAACAGGTTGGCGTAGGCACCGTCGCGCTCGATGCGCTCGAGGGCATCGAGCGCCAGGGCGCGCGCCGTAACACTCACGATCCGAGACCATCGCCGGGCCGCCAGCGGGCCCCGTTTGCCCAGGCGCTCGCCGCCATGGGCGCCTTCCCCTCGGGTTGCACCTCGACGAGTTCGACCGGACCGTCACCGGCGGCCACCACGGGGCCATCCCCTTGGGGGGGCACATGCGTGCGCCACACCTTGAGTCGTTTACCGTGATGGGTGGTCCACGCCCCGCCGAGCCGCACCACTCGATGCACGGACACCGCCGCTTCACTCCAGCGCAACTCCCGCTCCTCGGGGGTGATCTTGGCGGCGTAGGTGGGCTCGCCGTGTTGGGCGTTGGCCACCCCGAGGCCCCGCTGCAATTCCTCCACCAGCATGGCCGTACCCGCCTCCACCAGCGTCGCCCGCAGGTGCTCCAGGGTGTCGTCGGGACCGATAGGCACCTCGCGTCGCTGATAGATGCCACCGGTGTCGAGGGCTTCCTCCACCGCCATGAGATCTACTCCGGTGCGGGAGTCGCCCGCCAGGATCGCCCGTTCCACCGGGGCGGCCCCTCGCCATCGCGGCAGGAGGGAGAAGTGCAGATTTACCATCGGCACCACCTCGAGCACCGGGCGGCCAATCAGCCGACCGAAGGCCACCACCACCGCGAGGTTCACCCCCGCCGCGGCCACCGCGGCCACGTCGTCGCTCACCGGCAGGCCCAGATCCAGCGCCGCTTGTTTCACCGGCGAGGCCGTCACGGCGCGGCCGCGCCCTCGGCGACGATCGGGCTGGGACACCACCAGGGCCACCTCGATACCCGCCGCCCGCAGGGCGCGCAGCGGTGTCACCGCCAGCTGGGGGGTGCCGAGGTAGGCCACCCGGGTCACTGGGCCCGCGGGGGCCAGCGCGATGGTCATCGCAACGAAATCAGCGGAGGGTGAAGCGACCGCGCGCGGCGTTGGGGGTGGCGATGTCGGCGTCTAGGTGATCATCGGCCTGCAGCTTCTGCTCGCGGATGATCTTCATCGCCGCCTTGCGGTCGTCCTCGTTGAGACGGTCGATGAACAAGACGCCGTCGAGATGGTCCAACTCGTGCTGGAAACAACGCGCCGAGTACTCATTGGCTTCGATCGAGAGCTCCTGACCGTCGAGGTCGAACCCGACGAGGTGGATTTCCTTCGCTCGGATCACGGTGAAGTACAGCCCGGGAATGGAAAGACACCCCTCTTCGTAGGTCCATTCGCCCCTCGCCTCGCGAACCTCGGGGTTGACGATCGCCTGGGGTCCCTCACCCGTGTCGTACACAAAGAGGCGCTTCTGGACCCCCACCTGCGGGGCGGCGAGGCCCACCCCCGAGGCGTCGTACATCGTGGTGACCATGTCATCGGCGAGGCGGGCGAGGCGGCCATCGATCTCGGTGAGCTCGCTGGATCGCTCTCGGAGCACGGGATCGCCGATCAGTCGGATCTCATAGGGCGAGGACATGGCCCCAGGCTACCGGTAGGTTCCCCGTATGCCAGAACCGGTGGGGCACTATTTCGATGCCGAGCCACACGGGCCCTCCCGCGCTACCACTATTCGCCTCGACCTCCCCGACCGTTCCCTCACCCTCACCACCGATCGGGGGGTGTTTTCCGCCTCGCGGGTGGACGCCGGTACGAAATACCTGCTACTGGAAGCCCCCACGCCACCGACCACCGGCACCTTTGTCGATCTCGGCTGTGGCTACGGCCCGATTGCCTGCACCCTGGCTCTGCGCTCCCCAGCGGCCAAGGTGTGGGCGGTGGATGTGAACGCCCGCGCTCTCGACCTCTGTCGGGCCAACGCCGCGACCAATAAAGCCACCAACGTGCACATCGCACTGGCGGGGGAGGTTCCCCCCGAGATCACGGTGGACCTGTTGTGGTCCAACCCGCCGATCCGTATCGGCAAGCCCGCCCTCCATGTCATGCTGCGGACCTGGTTGGCTCGCCTCACCCCCACCGGGAGTGCCGTGGTGGTCGTCCAGAAGCACTTGGGGGCTGATTCGCTCCAACGCTGGTTCGAAGCCGAGGGCTTCGGGGCTACCCGGTTGGGTTCCCGCACCGGTTACCGCCTGTTGCTGGTGAAGCGAGGGTGAAACAATTAGACGGCACCGGTATGAAGCGCCTCCACCGGGAGTGGCGCCGCCGCAGCGAGGGACGACTGGCGCTCGTGCTCGACGACGTCCAGGGTCCGTTCAACGTGGGGGCCATCATTCGCACCGCCGCCGCGCTGCGGGTGGACGACGTCTGGCTGAGCGGGCGCACGCCCGATCCAGAGGACAGCAAGGTCGGCAAGACCGCCCTGGGCACGCAGCGCTACCTCACCTTCCACCGAGTCGACGACGGCGTTCATGCGATCGCTGCCGCCCGCGCTGCGGGCTATCAGGTGGTGGCCGTGGAGCTCGCCGACGAAGCGGTGCCCCTCCACGAGGTCCGCCTCACCGAGGCCACCTGTCTGCTCGTGGGCCACGAGGACCGGGGGTGCACCTCCGGGGTCCTCGCCGCCGTTGACGCCGTCGCTTTCCTCCCTCTGCTGGGCAGGGTCGGCTCGCTCAACGTGGCCACGGCCGCGTCGATCGCCTGCTACGAGGTGCGGCGAGCCGGCTGGACTACTCCGCGCTAGACGGGTCGATCATGGCTCACACCCGGGTCACGCGGTTGGCCGGAAAGTCACCCCACCAAGCGTGCTCGAGGATCATGTCCTCATCGGGCGCCCCGTAGACGCAGGAGATCTTGTCGTCGGTGACGTAACTCTGCAGCCACCGGATCTCCGGCCCCAGGTCGGACAGGATCTGGCTGGAGTTCCGCGAGATCCCCTGGAGCTCGGCGGCGCTCATTCCCCCGCGCCGCGCCCGCTCGTCAAGCCGTCGAAGGCCGCGCCAGCCGAGGCGACGCGCCGGGACCTCATCGTGTCCACCCGCGCCCTGTTCGGTGAGCGGGGGTACGCCTCCACCCCGGTGGAGGCGATCACCCGTCACGCCGGCGTCACCGAAGGCGCCCTCTCCCACCGCTTCCGCGACAAGGACGACCTCTTTCGGGCCGTCGTCGAGGACGTCAAGCGGCCGGTCACCGACGTCGTGGGAGCCGCGCTCTTCTCCGCTTGGGCTGAGTCGGAGACCTTCGAAAGCCTGGTGCGGGGATGCCGAGCCTTCGTCGAGGCACACCTGGATTCGGCCGTCCCGCGCATCAGCATCCTCGACGCTCACTCCGAGGTGGCGGTGGTGTGGGGGGCCTTCCGACGGGCCATGCGACTCGAAGCGATCACGCCCCCACCGTCTACTCCACGGGCTCCGACCGGACCCTCCGGCGTAAATCCGCGGCGCTGGCTCACCCTCGGTCCCCTAGCGTGCCGCCATGCCTGAACCCACTGTCCGCACGCTCACGGCCGAGGAGGTACCTGCCGGTGTTCGTCTCATCGGCCGCGCCATGCTCACCGACGCGCGTGACGAAGTGCAGGATGCCTGGGGCGCCGAGTTCGAGCCGGAGCGCACCCACGGCGCCTTCGACGAGCACGGGACGCTCGGGGGCGTCGTCCGATGGTTCCACGGCGACCTCTCGGTCCCTGGTGGAGTGCTCCCGGCCGGGCTCGTCGGCCCGGTCGCGGTGGCCGCCACCCACCGGCGACGCGGGTACCTGCGGAAGCTGGTGGAGGCCCAGCTCACAGCCATCGCGGCCGAGGAGCGACCGATCGCCACGCTCATCTCGGCCGAGTGGCCCATCTACGGTCGTTACGGGTACGGGCCGTCGGTGGAGGCCTGCACCTGGCGAGTGGATGCCCTCAGCGCCGAGTTCATCGCCCCCCCGACCGGGGCGATCGAGCTGGTCACGCCGGACCAGCTGCGCCCCCATCTCGAAGCGGCGCACGACCTACGCGGGGCCCGCACGCCCGGTGCGGTCACCCGCCTTCCCGCCGTGTGGGACCGCCTCGCTGGCACGGTGCCGGATCCGGGCTCCACCGATCCCCCCGGGCTCCGCCGCGGAGTCGTCTGGCGAGACCACCATGGCACCGTGCTCGGGGCAGCGGCCTACAAGGTCAGGGATGCCTGGATCGACAACCGCCCTCGCGGCACCATCGAGGTCACCCTTCTCGTCGGCGCCACCCCGGAGGCAGAGCGGGAGCTGTGGCGTCACCTGTGCGAGACCGACTGGATCAGCACGGTGGTGGCCGTAGATCGAGGCGTCGACGATCCCCTCCCCTACTTCCTGGTCGACGGGCGCGCCGCGGTGGCACGCGATCGGTTCGACGTCATCTGGTCACGGATCCTCGACGTTCCCTCCACCTTTGGCGCCTACCGCACGGCCGACGAGCGCCGGGCGGTCGTCGAGGTGGTCGACGGGCTCGGATTCACCACCGGACGCTGGCGCATCGAGCTCGGGCCTGACGGGAGCCAAGCCGTCCCCACCACCGACTCGGCCGACGTCCGCCTTCCGATCAGCGCCCTAGGGGCCCTGCACCTCGGCGGCCCGTCCGTCGGCCGGCTCCACGAGGCCGGATGGATCGACGAGGACTCCCCCGGGGGCGTCGGTCGGCTCAGCTCGCTGCTGGCCACGCCGATCGCCCCCTGGTCACCCACCACCTACTGACGGCGTGTCGGCCTGGCCGCAGGGCCGGCGACGAGAACCCGCGCCCGGGACACGTCACGGGGATCGGTGGCGTGTTCATCGGCGCCACGCATCGTGACCGACTCGCCCGCTGGTACCAGACGGTGTTGGGCCTTCCGGTCACCAACGCCGCCACCGCCAAGCTCGGACCCACCCGGTGGGCGGCGTTCGACCGTGAGACCGCCGGCTTCGGCCCCACTCAGCCCGACTACATGGTCAACTACGGCGTCGATGACGGCCGCTTCGCCCGGGCCATGGACCGCGAAGGCAACCGCTTCGAGCGCTGGCAGCCCGCCCCCGGCCGGTAGGCCAGCCCTAGACCCGGAGCGGGTCGACCTCGATGCGGAGCCGACCCGGGGGCCGACGGACGGAGGTAAGGGCGTTGCTGAGCGACGCCTGATCCGGGGCGCGCACCAACCAATGGCCGTCCGCGCTCTCGACGACTTCGACGCCCTCAGGTGTGCCCAACGCCTCCACATAAGCCGCTGCCGCCGCTCCGGATACCTCAGCCAGGGCCGTGAAGGGGGGAAAGCGGAGAAGCTCCCGCCGTCCGCGCTCGGCGTTGCTCACGCCACTGACGTCGGCGCGCACGACGGCCTGGACCACTTCGTGGTCGGGGCTGCGGGTTTGGAGGAGAAGCCGCCCCGCCGCCCGATCACCCGCCGGTCCCGACGCCGCCACCACCCGGGCCGCCCGGGCGAGCAGCGCCAGGGCCTGCTCGCTGGCCCGGTAGCGCGGCGCCAACAGTTCCTGGTCTAGGTCAAGGAAGGCCACGACGTCAGCGCGATCGATGCGCTGGAGCACCGCCTCGGTACCCACCACCACCCTCGTGGCCGAAGCCCCGGGCTCGGAGCGAGCGGTCAATTCGGTGACTGGCTCCCCCACTAGTGCCTCAAGTTCCTCCCGCACCCGGGTTACCCCCACCCGGGCGTTCCGGAAGCGGGCCGCCCCACAGGACAAGCAGATCGGTGGTCGGGCGGCGCCACATCGTCGGCAGTGCAGTTCACTCTCCGGTTGCTCCACCGCCGCCGCACAGGCATCACAGCGGGCCAGTTCCCCACAGGCCGTGCAGGCCAGCAGGCGAGCCCGACCGGTGCGATTCAGTACGCACAGCACCCGCTGGTCCGAGCGCAGTAGTCGCACCAAGGCTTCGGAATAGAGGCCCTCGCGACGCGGATCGCCTCGGCGTCGATCCACCACCTCCACCACTGGCCATCCGGCCCGCTCTCGTCGGCGATCAGCGGGCAGCAGGGTGCCCCACGCCAATGCCTCCAGGCTGGGGCAGGCACTGGTGAGGACACAGGGCACTCCCGCCCGAGCGGCTCGTTCCACCGCCACATCCCGGGCGTGCCAGGTGGGGGCCTGCTCCTGCTGATGTCCCTCATCGTGCTCGTCGAGCACCACCACCGCCGCCAGATCCCCCACCGGGGCCCACGCCGCTCCTCGCGTGCCCACCACGGTGGCGCCCGCCGCCCCCCGGGCCCAGTCCTGTGGGTACACCGCCACCGCCACCCCGGCGCGGGTGAGGCCATGGGCCACCCGCCGCACCAACGCCTGGCTGGGGCAGAGCACCAGCGCGTTGCCGCATCCCGCCGCCGCCAGGGCTACGTGCACGAGATTCGTGGCCGGAGGCAGACGTAACACCGACCGGGGGCCCGCTACTGCCCGCGCCAGGAGTTCATGGCTCGGGGCAGGCCGGGCCGAGGGAGGCGGGTCCGGTAGTACGGCCACCATTCGCTCCGGACTGGCCGTTTTCAGAAAGGATGCCGGACGTCCGGCCCACCGCCACGCCCCCCACTCCGCCAGTTCCAACAGATCAGCGGTGGGACCCAGACCACTGCGTTTCACCAACGGGTGTAGCGCCACTCCGGCCGGTGGCTCCACGTCCACCGCCATGACCCAGCCCCCCACTCGGCGACCATGCAACGCGATGCGCACCATGTCGCCCACGCGCACCTGGTCCCGAACGGCGTCCGGGACCAGGTAGTCGAAGGTCTTGTCGATCGCCGGCACGTCCGGAAGGACGCGAACGACGAGCGGCGACGGCACTACAAGCCGAGGGCGGATTTCAGGTCGTCGACCCGGGTGGTCTGCTCCCAGGTGAAATCCTTGTCCGGTCGCCCGAAGTGCCCGTAGGCGGCGGTCTTTTGGTAGATCGGCCGGCGCAGATCGAGATCGCGGATGATGGCGGCCGGTCGCAGGTCGAACACATCGCGTACGGCCTGGCTGATCTTGGCCTCCTCCACCGTCTCGGTCCCGAAGGTCTCCACCAGGATCGATACGGGCTGGGCGACACCAATGGCGTAGGCCACCTGCACCTCGCAGCGATCAGCCGCCCCGGCGGCCACCACGTTCTTCGCCACCCAGCGGGCCGCGTAGGCGGCGGAGCGGTCCACCTTGGACGGGTCCTTGCCGGAGAAGGCTCCACCGCCGTGGCGAGCGGCTCCGCCGTAGGTGTCCACGATGATCTTGCGACCAGTGAGGCCACAGTCGGCGTAGGGGCCACCCAACTCGAAGTTGCCGGTGGGGTTCACCAGCACCCGGAAGTCGGAGGTGTCGATGTTGGTAGGCAGCAGCGGGGTGATCACGTGTTCGATGAGATCGGGCTTGATGAGCGTCTCGGCATCGATACCGGGCTGGTGCTGGGTGGAGATGAGCACGGTGGTGAGGCGTGTGGGCGTGTTGCCCTCGTAGTCCACCGTGACCTGCGTCTTGCCGTCGGGGCGCAGGTACGGGAGCACACCCGACTTCCGCACGTCGGCGAGCCGTTCGGCGAGGCGATGGGCCAGCCAAATCGGCAGCGGCATGAGGTCTTCGGTCTCTTTCACCGCATACCCGAACATCATGCCCTGATCGCCAGCGCCCTGACTGTTGAGAAGATCCTCGCCCGATACGCCGGTACGGGTCTCCATGGCGGTGTCTACGCCCTGGGCGATGTCGGGCGACTGCGGGTCGATCGAAGTGATCACGCCACAGGTGTTGCCGTCGTAACCCACCGACTCACGGTCGTAGCCGATGCTCTTGATCGTGTTGCGCACGATGGAGGGGATCTCGACGTAGGCCGTGGTGGTGATCTCACCAGCCACGATCGCCAATCCGGTGGTGACCATCGTCTCGCAGGCCACGCGGGCCATCGGGTCCTCCGCCAGGATGGCGTCCAGAATCGAGTCGGAGATCTGGTCGGCCATCTTGTCGGGGTGGCCCTCGGTCACAGACTCCGAGGTGAAGGTCCACTGGCGGGTCACGGCTTGCTCCTTAGTGTTGATACAACATTGAGAATGGCACGGGCGATGACCCGTTTATCGGCGAGGGGGACATCTTGGACCGATCCATCGGCTCCCAGGATGACCACCTCGTTCGTGTCGTGCTCGAAACCCACGCCAGGGGCCGAGACATCGTTGGCCACGATGAGATCGATGCCCTTGCGGCGAAGTTTTTCGGCGGCGTTGCCGCGCAGATCGCTCGTCTCCGCGGCAAACCCCACGATGATCTGACCGGCCCGCCGGCGGGCGGCGAGATCGGCGAGAATATCGGGGGTGGCCTCCAAGGTGATCTCCGGCACGCCCCCAGATTTCTTGATCTTGTCGGTAGCCACCGTCACCGGGCGAAAGTCTGCCACCGCCGCGGCCATCACGATTACGTCGGCTTGCTCCGCGCGAGCTTCCAATGCGTGGGCCATTTCGGCCGCCGTATCCACTCGCACGAGATCGATCTCGGCGGCCGCGGGGGAAGCCGACGTGGTGACGAGGGTGACCTTCGCCCCCCGGGCGGCTGCCTCGGCGGCGATGGCGTGGCCCTGCTTGCCGGAGGAGCGGTTGCCAATGAAGCGCACTGGATCGATCGGTTCCCGGGTGCCCCCGGCGGTGACCACGAGACGAACACCGGTGAGGTCGAGGTGCTCCTCGCTGGCTAGGAGGTGCTCCACGGCCGCCACGATGACGGCCGGGTCCGCTAGGCGTCCAGTGCCCACATCACCGCCGGCTAGGCGACCACTCTCAGGTTCCACCACGTGCACCCCACGGGAGCGCAGGAGGCGAAGGTTGTCGCGCACGGCAGGGTGTTCCCACATCTCGGTGTGCATGGCCGGGCACACCAGCACCGGGGCACGAGTGGCCAGCAACACGTTGGTGAGGAGATCCTCGCTGATCCCCCCGGCGTACAGACCAAGCACGCGGGCGGTGGCCGGTGCCACCAGCACCAAATCGGCGGTCTGACCCAGGTGGGTATGGGGAATCGGATGTCGCTCGTCCCACAATCCGGTCCACGCCGGTTCGGATCCCAACGCATCGAAGGTGGTGCGCCCGATGAAATGCTGCGAGCCCTCGGTGAGAACCGGGATCACATAGGCGCCCGCGTCGACAAGACGCCGACAGACGTCCACCGCCTTGTAAGCGGCGATACCCCCCGACACGCCGAGGACGATGCGCTTGCCCTCGAGCATCAGCTGCGGTGGGAGCGGCCTACTCAGCCGACTCGGAACCCTCGGGCTCGGCGTCAGGGTCGATCTCTTCTTCCGGCTTGGGCCAGACCCCGAGGATTTTATCGGCCTCGATCTCCTCGAAGGCGATCGAGAGGGACTTGCGGGCCGAAGAGGTGACCTGCGGCGGCACCACCGTGCCGAGGGTCTCGGACAATTTGTTGTAATACGAATTGATCTCCCGCGCCCGCTTGGCCCCCAGCGTTACCAGGGTGAACTTGGAGCCCGCTCGATCAAGGAGATGTTCGATCGGCGGGTTCATCATCGTGTCGTGGCGGGATGCCATGGCAGATCCTCTTGGTTGAGGGCGGGTGGAGCAAAGATGCTACCAGCGGAGACCGACGGCACCGCCATTGTCCAGCGGCCCTCAAGGAAAGGTGGCCCGGGCCTGGGCGATGATCGCCTCGGCCACTACCTCTGGGGCCTCCCGGCTGGAGTCGAGTACGAGGTCATAAATCGACTGATCCAGGAGGTTGATGCCGTAGACCGACTGGTAGCGGCGTCGTTCGACGACGGCTCGCTCGGCATTGTCGACCAGCGCCTCATCGACGGTGGTGCCATCCCGCTCGGCCACCCGGCGGGCCCGTTCGGTGTCGTCGCAGTGCACCCACACCCGTACCGAAGCCAAACCCGCCTGCTGAGCCAACCATCCAGCCAGGCGGGCTTCAATTACGCAGTCGCCCTGGCGGGCCCGACTCTCGAGACGATGGTCGAGTTCCCGATCGATCTCGGGATGGTCGTGGGCGTAGGCCCCGAAGCCGGCTAGCGACATACCTGCTTCCGCCGCCAACTGACGAAAGACCTCCCCCCCGGGAACGCGCTCAAGCCCGAGAGCCTCCGATACCAAACGGGAAGCCGTGGTGGTGCCGGAGCCGGGCAGCCCCGAAATCGTGATCAGCACCGGCGCCGACGAATCAGCGAAACGCTTCCAGGAGCGCCTTGCGTTGCTGTTGGCCGAGGCCCTTGACGCGGCGGGTATCGGAGATTCCGATCTCCTCCATCGTGCGACGAGCTTTTACCTTGCCCACGCCCGGCAACGATTGGATCACCGCCAGCACCTTCATCTTGTCGATGTTGATGTCGCTGCCAGATCGCTCGAGAAGTTCGGCGAGGGTCAACGACCCCATTTTGAGCATTTCCTTGAGTTCGGCACGAGCCCGACGGGCCTCGGCTGCTTTCACGAGCGCCTGGCTTCGTTGCTCGGCGGTCAGAACGGGAGGTTGCGGCATGGGGCGACCCTACTCACAAACTCAGAGCACACACGCGCCCACGGCAGCTGCGATGACGGTAGCGGCGGCGGCGGGATCGTCGGCGTGGGTCACGGCGCGCCCGATCACCAGCAGGTCGGCGCCAGCAGTGATGGCCTCCTCGGGGGTAGCGGCCCGGGCCTGATCGTGGCGCGGAGCACCCGCCGGACGGATGCCGGGGACCACGGTCAACAGACGCGGTCCGTACTGCTTTGCCTCCGCCACATCGGAAGCCGCACACACAATGCCGCCACACCCCGACTCCAATGCCGCCTGCACGCGTTTGGGGAGGATGTGGGCCGGGGCATCTCCATCGCTGGTGAGCACCGTCACCGCCAACGCCGTTGGGATGGGGAGACCGGCGTTGACGGCCCCGGAGATAAAGCCTTCCACTCCGGCCTTGAGCATGGTGGTGCCGCCTTGGGCATGAAAGTTGAGGTAGTGGGCGCCGAGCGAGCCGACAACCCGGGCGGCCCGCTCCACGGTGGTAGGGATGTCGTGGAACTTCAGGTCGCAGAACACGTCGTAGCCCATCTCCTGCAGTGCTCCCATCACGTTGGGACCCGACGCGCTGTACAACTCGAGGCCCACCTTGGCGGTACCGAACCATGGCTGGAGATCCCGCGCGAGAGACAGCGCGGCCACGGCGTCGTCGAGGTCAAGTACGAGGGCGAGTCGGGAACGCACTGCTTCGGGGGCGGCGGGCTGAGCGGTCATGGGGTGGTCCTTTCATGAGCCGTCCCCACGATGTCACGCATTCGGGTTCGATGTGTGCGATTCGCCCATGCCAGTAACTCGTGCAGCACCCGGGCGGGGGCGCGTGGGTCAGCGAAGGTGGCCGTTCCCACTTGGATTGCGCTGGCTCCGGCCAGCAACAACTCGGCCGCCTCCGTGCCGTTACTCACGCCCCCCACGCCAACGATGGCCAGCTCAGGGAGGGCGGTGTGGACGTCGTGCACTGCTCGCACGGCTACGGGATGAATCGCCGGGCCCGAGAGTCCGCCGCCTCGTGCCCCCGACCCCAGGCGGTAGGCCCCGGTCTCGGGATCGATCGCCATTCCCAACACGGTATTCACCAGCGTCACGGCTTCCGCGCCCCCGGCCTGGGCGGCCGCCGCGATCGGCACGAGATCGGTCACGTTGGGGCTGAGTTTTGCCCAGCGCGGTCGTCTGCAGCCGGCGGTGGCGGCAAGGGCCTCACCCGTCGCCGTCACCGAATGGGCGAAGAGATCCCGACCCGATTCGGTGTTGGGACACGACAGGTTCACCTCCACGGCGATGACCCCGGCGGGAGCATCGGCCAGCGCGCGCGCCGCCGCTTCGTACTCGGCCACACTGCGACCCCAAATGGAAGCCACCACGCGGGCGCCCGTAGCCAACAGTGGGGGCAAGTCATGAAGCAGCCAGGCCTCCACCCCCGGACCCTGCAGACCCACGCTGTTGATCATCCCCCCGGTTGTCTCATGGACTCGAAGCGGCGGATTGCCGGCCCACGCCTGTGGCGAGAGCGACTTCACCACCACGGCCCCAAGCGCGGCCAAATCGAGGTAGGGGGCCAACTCGGCGCCATGTCCCGCCGTGCCCGACGCGGTAAGGACCGGATTGGGCAAGGCCACCGAGCCCACCATCGTGGACAGGTCCACCTCCGGGAAGCGGGACGGCTTCATTCTTGGAGGGGCAGCAGGGGTCGGTCGTGGTCGATGCCTTGGTGATACTCCTGCAGGGTACGCACGGTGAGTTGATGCGCCGCCCGGTCCAGGATGCCGCTAGCCGCGGCCAAGCCAGCGGCCGCGGTGGTGAGGCACGGCACGCCGTGGGCGGCGGCGGCGGCGCGAATGTGGGCGCCATCGGCCCGGGCGCCGCGCCCGCGCGGACTGTTCACCACCAACTGCACTCGATCCGACGCGATGAGTTCGACGGCGTCCATCCCGGTGCCCTCCCCCACCTTGGCCACACGGGTGGACACGGCGATCCCGGCGCTATCAAGGGCATCGGCCGTGCCCCCGGTGGCGGCGATAGTGAAGCCGGCCTGCACAAATTTACGAGCCGCTTCGATCCCCACGGTCTTGTCCCGATTGGCCAGCGACATGAACACGCAACCGGTGGAGGGGAGGCGGTCGCCGGCGGCGAGCTGACTCTTGGCGAAGGCCAGCCCGAAGGTGCTGTCGATGCCCATCACCTCTCCGGTGCTGCGCATTTCCGGTCCCAGTACCGAATCGGCATCGGGGAAGCGATTGAAGGGCAGCACCGCCTCTTTGACGGCCACGTAGCCACCCGGCGAAGGGGCGCACAACAGACCCTCCTTGCGGAGTTCCTCCAGGGTGGCGCCCACCATCACCCGCGCCGCCACCTTCACGAGGGGTACCCCGGTGGCCTTGGCCACGAAGGGTACGGTACGGCTCGCCCGCGGATTGGCCTCGATCACGAATACCTGATTGGCCTTCACGGCGTACTGCACGTTGATGAGGCCAAGCACGGCGAGTTCGCTAGCGATGGCGCGCGTATGGGCCTCAATGACCGCCAGGGTCTCAGGGGAGAGCGAATAGGGCGGAATGGCGCAAGCCGAGTCGCCCGAGTGCACCCCCGCTTCCTCCACGTGTTCCATGACCCCGCCGATGATCACTTCACCGGTGTGGTCCCGGATGGCGTCTACGTCCACCTCGGTAGCATCTTCTAAGAAGCGGTCCACCAAGACCGGCCGCTCGGCCGACAGACCGCCCTCCCTTCCCAGGCTCCCGAAGCGGGCCAGTTGTTCCATCGCCCCACTGAGGGACTGGTCGTCGTAGACGATTTCCATGGCCCGGCCGCCGAGCACGTAGGACGGCCGCATGAGCACGGGGTAGCCGATCTTTTCCACGATGGCCTGAGCCTGCTCGAGGGTGGTGGCGGTACCCCCGGCCGGTTGAGGAATCTCCAGTCGGGCACAAAGGGCGTTCCAACGCTCCCGGTCTTCGGCCAGATCAATCGACTCGGGTGAGGTGCCCAGGATGAGTTCCTCGGGGAGTAGCCCAGCCAGTTTCAGCGGCGTCTGTCCTCCCAAACTCACGATCACGCCTTTGAGGGTCCCCGAGGCCTGTTCGGCCTCGATCACGTTGAGGGCATCTTCCAGGGTGAGGGGCTCAAAGTAGAGGCGATCGGAGGTGTCGTAGTCGGTGGACACGGTTTCGGGGTTGCAGTTGAGCATCACCGTCTCGTAGCCCGCCTCGGCCAGCGCGAAACTGGCATGCACGCAGCAGTAGTCGAACTCGATGCCTTGTCCGATGCGGTTGGGGCCCGAACCCAGGATGAGCACCTTCTCGCGTCCCGAGTAGGTAACTTCGTCTTCATCTTCATAGCTGGAGTAGTGGTAGGGCGTCTGCGCGTCGAACTCGGCGGCGCAGGTGTCCACCGTTTTGAAGGTGGCCCGCACGCCGGCGTGGTGTCGAGCGGCTCGCACATCGGCCTCGGGTACGTCCCAGAGCCAGCCGAGTTGGGCATCGGAGTAGCCCAGGCGTTTAGCCCGGCGCCACGCTCGGCGGTCCATCCCGCTGAATCCGGCGGCCGCCAGCACTTCGCGTTCCTCCACGATGCTGAGGATCTGATCGAGGAACCAGGGGTCTACCTTCGTCCGCTCGGCCAGCACCTCCACGGAGATCCCCCGGCGCAGGGCCGCCTCGAGTTGGAAGGGACGGTCGGGGGTCCCGATGGCGGCGCGGCGCAGGAGTTCTTCATCGTCGAGGTCCTCCAGAACCCGCTCGGCCGGATCGCAGCCCAGGCCGTAGCGTCCGAGTTCCAGCGACCGCATCGCCTTTTGGATCGACTCCGGGAAGGTGCGGCCAATGGCCATGGCCTCGCCGACCGACTGCATCGAGGTGCCCAACACCCCGGGACTGTCGGGAAACTTTTCGAAGGCCCAGCGCGGCACCTTGGTCACCACGTAGTCGATGGTGGGCTCGAAACTGGCGGGGGTGGCTCGGGTGATGTCGTTGGGGATCTCGTCGAGGGTGTAGCCCACCGCCAACTTGGCGGCGATCTTGGCGATCGGGAACCCGGTGGCCTTGGAGGCCAACGCTGAGGAGCGCGACACCCGCGGATTCATCTCGATGATCACCATGTCGCCGTTGGCCGGGTTGAGAGCGAACTGCACATTCGACCCACCGGTCTCCACCCCTACGCGACGGATACAAGCAAAGGCCGCGTCGCGCATCAACTGGTATTCCACATCGCTCAGCGTCTGCGCAGGAGCCACGGTGATGGAGTCGCCGGTGTGCACGCCCATCGGATCGAGATTCTCGATCGAACAGATGATCACGCAGTTGTCGGCGGTATCCCGCATCACTTCGAGTTCATATTCCTTCCACCCGGCGATGGAACGCTCAATGAGGATTTCCTTCACCGGACTGGCGGCGATGCCGTTGGCCGCCAGCCGCGTGAACTCCTCAGGGGTGCTGGCGATCCCAGTGCCCTTCCCGCCGAGGATGTAGGCCGGGCGGATCACCAGTGGTAGCCCGATCCGGGCGGCCACCACCTCGGCCTCGGCCATCGAGTGAGCCACGCCGGATTCCGGCACGCTCAGACCGATCCCCTGCATGGCGATCTTGAACAACTCGCGATCCTCGGCGGTGCGAATGGCCTCGGCGTTGGCCCCGATCAACTCGGGCGTACCGGGGACACCCACCGCCCCGCGTTCCACCAACTCCATCGCGAGGTTCAACGCCGTTTGTCCGCCGAGGGTAGGCAGCACCGCATCGGGCCGCTCCCGCTCGATGATCCGGCAGAGGATGTCCACATCGAGCGGCTCGATGTAGGTGGCGTCGGCGAACTCGGGATCGGTCATGATCGTGGCCGGGTTCGAGTTGGCCAGGATCACCCGGTACCCCTCTTCGCCGAGCACCTTGCAGGCTTGGGTCCCGGAGTAGTCGAACTCGCAGGCTTGGCCGATCACGATGGGGCCGGCCCCGATCAGCAGGATCGATTTGATATCGGTGCGCTTGGGCATCAGGCCACGCCCCGTTCGGCCACCGGGAGCCCGGCGGGGGCGGCGCGGGGTTGGGTGACACCCAACATGGTGGCGAACTCTTCGAACAAATAGACGCTGTCATGGGGTCCGGGGGCGGCCTCAGGGTGATGTTGCACGCTGAAGGCGGGGGCGTCGAGGACCCGCAGTCCCTCACACACGCCGTCGTTGAGGTTCACGTGAGTCATCTCCGCCCGCCCCGCCAGGCTGTCGGCGTCCACCGCAAAGTTGTGGTTCTGACTCGTGATCTCGATGCGCCCGGTGGCGAGATTCCGCACCGGGTGATTGCCGCCGTGATGCCCGAAGGGCAGTTTCACCGTGTCGGCCCCGAGAGCCCGGCCCAGGAGTTGATGACCGAGACAGATGCCGAAGATCGGTACCTCCCCCAGCAGCGCGGCGATGGCGTCGCGGGCGTAGGGCACCGCCGCGGGGTCTCCCGGACCATTGGAAAGAAACACACCTGCCGGTCCCCGAGCGAGGGTGTCGGCGGCCGAGGTATCCGCTGGCACCACTTCTACATCGAACCACGACGCCAGGTGGCGCAGGATCGTGCGCTTGATGCCGAAGTCGTAGGCGACCACCAGGGGTCGCTGGCCGTCGGCCAGGCGATAGGCCAGCGGCGTGGTCACTTGTGCCACCAGATCCACGCCGTCGGTGCCGGGTTCGGCCCGGGCGGCGGCGAGCAGGGATGCTTCGCCGTGTCTGTCGAGGGCGCCGAAGGCGCCGGGAACGGCACCCAATTCACGGATGCGACGGGTCAACTTGCGGGTGTCGATACCGGCGATACCCGGGATCCCATACGCCCGCAACTGGGCGCCAAGATCGGCCTCGCTGCGCCAACTCGAACGACGGCGAGCCAAGTCCCGCACCACCACCCCCCGACAGAACGGTCGGCGACTTTCGAAGTCGGCCAGGTTCACGCCGTAGTTACCAATGTGCGGGTAGGTGAAGGTGATGATCTGACCGGCGTACGACGGATCGGTGACCACCTCCTGGTAGCCGGAGAGCACCGTGTTGAAGACCACCTCGCCCACCGCCAGGTCATCGGCGCCGATGACCTCACCCTCAAAGGTGGTGCCATCGGCCAAGACCAGTAACGCATCGCGCACGCTCATCGTTGGGCCTCTCCGTTGATCACTACGGGCTCCCCGCAGAGCAGGGTGTGGCGCACCTTGCCGGTAAGGGTGCGGCCCGCGTAGGGGGTGTTGCGACTCCGGCTGGCGAACGCGTCAGGATCCACGATCCAGGTGGCCGCCGGATCGATCACGGTGAGGTGACCCGGGTTACCGGAGGACACCGGGAGCCCGTGGATGTGATCTACACCGAGGATTCGGGCGGGTTGCCACGACAGCAAGGCGAGCACCGCGGCGATGGGCAGGTCGAGTTCGGTGAGGGCGAGGGCCAGGGCCGTCTCGAGGCCGAGCATGCCGGGCGGGGCCTCGTCGAAGGCTGCTTCTTTCGCCTCCTGCGTGTGGGGGGCGTGGTCGGTGGCGATGCAGTCGATCGCCCCGTCCGCCAGACCGGCTCGTACCGCCACCACATCGGCGGCGGTGCGCAGCGGTGGGTTCACTTTGAACACTGGGTCGTAGGACGCACACTCAGCATGGGTAAGGGTGAAGTGATGGGTGGTGGCCTCACAGGTCACCGGCAGACCGGCGGCCTTGGCGGCCTGCACCATGGCGATCGAACCGGCAGTGGACAAGTGCTGGAAGTGCACGCGGGTACCGGTGAGGCGGGCCAGGGCTAGATCCCGCATCACCATCAACTCTTCCGCTTCGGCGGGTTGGCCGGGGATACCAAGGCGGGCGGACCATTCGCCTTCGTGCATGTGTCCGCCGGCCGCCAGAATAGGGTCCTCACAGTGCTGGGCGAGGATCACGCCGGTGGGTAGGCCGCTGGCGTATTCCATGGCCCTCCGCATGAGGCGGCCATCAGCCACCCCCGCCCCGTCGTCGGTGAAGAAGCGCACGCCGAGGGCGGCCATCTCCCCCAACGGGGCCAGTTGCTCGCCACCGCGTCCCACGGTGATCGCCCCGGAGGTGCGCACGTCGCAAGGGGCGGCCCGTCCCAGTTCGAGCACTTCCCGCACCATCCCGGCATTGTCGATCGCCGGGATGGTGTTGGGCATAGCCAGGATGCACGTGTAGCCGCCGAGGGCGGCGGCGCGGGCCCCGGTTTCGATGGTCTCGGCCTCTTCCTGACCGGGCTGGCGCAGATGGCTGTGCAGGTCCACCAGGCCGGGACTCACCACGCAGCCCGCCGCGTCGAGCACGGTGTCGCCCGGTAGATCGGAACCCACCGCCGCGATCAGGCCGTCTTCCCCAATCACCACATCGGCCACGCGTTCCCCGGTGGCATCGACGACCCGGCCTCCTTTGATCACGATCGTCCCCATCAGCCCGTCACCCCCACCGATGATTCCGAGTCTGTCGCCGACTCGTGGGAGTGCTCCTGATCGGGGGCCTCCTCGGGAACGCCGGGGTCGAGGACCTTGTCGACGCCTTGGCCGAGCAGGAGATACAGCACCGCCATGCGGGTGGCGACACCGTTGCGTACCTGATCCACGATCTTCGAGCGGGGGAGGTCGGCCACTTCCGCGCTGATTTCCACTCCACGGTTCACCGGCCCGGGGTGCATGATGATGGCATCGTCGCGCATGGTGTCCACTCTGCGCAGGGTGAGGCCGTAGAGGCTGGTGTATTCCCGCAGGGAGGGAACCAGGTTCTCAGTCATTCGCTCCTGCTGCATGCGCAGAATCCCCACCACATCGAGACTGGGGAGTACGGCGTCGAGGTCATGGCTCACCGTGACGGGCCATCCGGCCAGGGACGGCGGCAGCAAGGTGGGGGGTGCGACCAGGGTTACCTGCGCACCCAGGGCGGTGTAGGCCAGCACATCGGACCGGGCCACACGGCTGTGCTTCACGTCGCCGACGATGCCGATGTGCATCCCCTCCAGCGAGCCCCGTTCCGATCGGATGGTGTAACTGTCCAGCAGAGCCTGCGTGGGGTGTTCGTGCCATCCGTCGCCCGCATTGATGATGTGCACCCGATTCTCGACCCACCGGGCGATCTGCCAGGGCACCCCGGCGGATCCATGCCGCACCACGATGGCATCCACCCCCATCGCCTCGATGGTGAGCACCGTGTCGCGAAGCGACTCCCCCTTCTTGACCGACGAGGACGACACGCTGAAGGTCATCGTGTCCGCCGAGAGACGTTTGGCGGCCTGCTCGAAACTCAGCCGGGTACGGGTGGAGTCTTCGTAGAACAGCCACACGACGTTCTTGCCCCGCAAGGCCGGCACTTTCGGGATGGACCGCCGCGAGACCTCCACAAAGGTGTCGGTGAGTTGGTGGAGCTGTTCGATGTCGGCACGATTCAAATCGGCGATGGACAACAGGTGCGTCACGGCTTCACCACCTCTCCGAGATCAACACCCGTGGGGCTCACGTTCACAACCTCGTCGCGCCGGGTGGGGAGATTCTTGCCGACGTAGTCCGGTCGGATCGGCAACTCGCGATGACCTCGATCCACCATCACGGCCAACTGCACCGATCGCGGCCGCCCGTAGGCATTGAGAGCATCAAGGGCCGCTCGAATGGTGCGGCCGGTGTAGAGCACGTCGTCCACCAGGACAACGATGGCGCCGTTGAGGTCCATGGGAATGTCGGTGACGGCCTCGGGAAGTACCGGGCGAATCCCGATGTCGTCGCGAAACAGGGCCACATCAAGGGTGCCAACCGGGGGGGTGTGCCCGCCGATCTCCGCCAGGGCCTCGGCAAAGGCTTCCGCCATCCCCACCCCGCCGGTCTGGAGGCCCACCAGAACCACGCTGTCGAGGCCGTGATTGTGCTCGATGATCTCATGGGCCATGCGCCAGACGGCTCGCCGCACGTCGTCGGCGTCCATCACCTGGCTTCGGGCAATAAAAACGCCCCCGAAGGGGGGCGTTGACCGTCGTTCACGTTCGGCCATCAGCCGGTTTCCTTTCTGCCGTCCGGGCCTCACGGGACCCGCTTAACGTCAGAACGGAAGGATAGCACCGAAGGCACCCCGCTCACCATGGCAAGCGGATCCCGACGCGTCCACGGCCGCCCGGGCCGCCGCTTAGCCCGGGCGCACCTGCGTGGCGATCTTGGCGAGCAGCCCATTCACAAAGCGACCGCTGTCGTCGGTAGAAAACCGGGTGGCCAACTCCACCACTTCGTTGAGCACCACCGCAGTGGGCACATCGGAGCGGGTGAGGAGTTCGGCCGTGCCCATGCGCAGGGCGGCGCGATCGAGGGCCGGCATGCGCGACAGCGTCCACCCTTTAGAGAAGGCGCTCATGAGGCCGTCGATCTGCTCTTGGTGTTCGTCCACCGCCCGCACGAGACTGTCGGCAAACTCGTCGGCGGGGACCGGTAGGCGATCAAGTAGTTCGGTGCCGGTGCAGCCTTTGGTTTCGGCCTCATAGAGCAGAGCCAGGGCCCGTTCACGCGCGCGGCGCCGCTCGTCGGCCAGCGACATCAGGCTCGGGTGAGGTACTCGCCGGAGCGAGTATCCACTTTGATGCGGTCGCCCGGGTTCACGAACAACGGCACCTGGAGCACGAGGCCGGTTTCGAGAGTGGCGGGCTTGCGGGCCCCCGAGACGCGGTCGCCCTGAACCCCTGGCTCCGTGTTGGCCACGTTCAGTTCCACCGACGCCGGCAGATCCGACCCCACGATCTCATCGCCGTACATCTGAAGCACCACGGTGGAGCCATCCACGATGTAGTTGGCGGCATGGACAAGCGAGGTAGGCAGCACGTTGAGTTGCTCGTAATTTTCGTTGTCCATGAACACGTAGTCTTCGCCGTCGCGGTAGAGGTACTGCATTTCCCGCTTGTCGATCATGGCTTGCTCAAGTTTCTCATCGGCCCGGAAGGTGCGGTCCATCTGGGCACCGTTGCGCATGTTGCGCAACGTGGTGCGCACAAAGGCGCCACCCTTGCCGGGCTTCACGTGTTGAAAGTCCACGACCTGAAACAGACCGTCGGACAAGTTGAGGGACATCCCACGCTTCAGATCGTTGGTGGAGACAGCAGACATTTCGTTGGGACCTCGGCTCTAGGACTTAGGGGCACGCGTGAGGGTACGACACCCGGATTCGGTGACCACAACGGTGTCCTCGATGCGCACCCCACCATGACCGGGGAGGTACACGCCCGGTTCGACGGTGACGACGTGGCCGGAGAGCAGCGTAGCAGCGTCAGTTGCGGCCACCCTCGGCGCCTCATGGATGTCGAGACCCACCCCGTGGCCGGTTCCGTGGACGAAGGCCTCGGCCCAGCCCGCCGCCGCGATCACCTCACGGCAGGCCGTATCCACCGCCGTGGTGCTCACGCCTGCCGCTACCGCAGCCACCCCGGCGGCCTGCGCCTCACCCACCACCGTCATCATCCGGCGCTGGGTGGCATCGAGAGCGGCGGATCCGCCCACGGCAATGGTGCGGGTCATATCCGAGTGGTAGCCGTCGATCATCGCCCCGAAGTCGATAACCACCAGATCGCCGCGTTCGATCACCCGGCCCGAGGGCATGTGGTGGGGCCGCGACCCGAGAGGGCCAGACGCCACGATCGTGTCGAAACTCACGGCGTCGGCCCCGCCCGTCCGCATGGCGGCGTCGAGTTCGAGGGCGAACGCTGCCTCGGTGGGCCGATGCTCCAAGCCGGGGGCCACGGCCCCGAGCGCCGCATCCGCAATGGCACAGGCGGCTTCGATGCGCGCCACCTCGCCGCGGTCCTTCACGGCCCGAAGGGCCTCCACCAGCCCGGAGGAGGGAACCAGCGTGGTGGAGGGGAACACGTCGTCCACATAGCGCCCTTGTTCGGCCCAACTCACGTGCTCCGCTTCGATGCCGAGATTCCGCACCCCCTCGGCGTGGTCGCTCAGGGCCTGCCGTATCGCCGAGGAGGTGTGACCGATGATCACCTCGGCCATCACCCCTGTGGCGTGCAACTCTCCTCTCGCCTGTTCGTCATAACGGCCGTCGGTAATCAGACTCACCGATGTGGGCCCCACCCAGAGGTAGCCGGAGGAACCAGTGAAGCCGGTGAGGTAACGGACGTTGGTGAGGTGACTTACGAGCAGGGCGTCACAACCCGCCGAGTCCAAACAGGCCTGTAGGCCCCGAACTCGGTTCGGCACTTCCATCGGGGGGACGATCACGCCAGCAGCCGGGCCACCGCCGCCAGCGCCATGGGGTAACCGTGACCACCCAGGCCCGCAATCACCGCCGTTGCCACCGGGGCGATCACCGAAGTGGTGCGCCAGTCTTCGCGAGCGGCCGGATTCGAGAGGTGGAGTTCCACGATCGGGCCTTCGAAGGTGGCCAGGGCGTCTTGCAGCGATCGGCCGTAATGGGTGAGGGCCCCTGCGTTCACCACAATCGCCGCGCAACGACCACGAGCGGCGTGCACGGCGTCCACTAGGTCGCCTTCGTGGTTGGATTGTTGATGCTCCAGGGTGAGGCCGTGGGCCTCAGCCACCGCCTGAGCGGCCGCCACATGATCCGCCAGGGTGGCGGTTCCGTAGATCTCCGGTTCGCGCTCCCCCAACAGGTTCAGGTTGGGGCCACTCAAGAGCAACACGATCGTGGACATCAGATTTCCTCCAGGGCAGCGCGGGCATCGGATTCAGCGACGTCGGAAACCACCTCGACGCCTTCGGGTCCATCGAGCACGAAGGTCAGTCCGTGCAGAGCCTTCTTGTCATGGCGCATCAACTCGATGAGCCGGTCCGGCGCCACTCCAGGGGGTAACGCCGAGTCCAGTTCGTAGGCCGCCAACACCCGGTGGTGCTCCGCCACACGAGCATCGTCGATCCGCCCGAGACGACGAGCCAGCTCGGCGGCGTAGGCCAGCCCCACCGCCACCGCCTCGCCGTGGCGAAGGGCGTGGCCCGTTTCGATCTCGAGGGCGTGAGCCAGGGTGTGCCCGTAGTTGAGAATGACCCGGCCCCGGCGGGCGTGGGGATCCTCGTGTTCGTCGCCGGCCACCACGGTGGCTTTGATTTGTACCGCCGCGGCGATGCGTTCGGGCAGATCAAGGCCCAGCAGATCGACGTCGGCCAGGAAGTGGTATTTCGCCAACTCCCCGCGACCCGACCGCAACTCGCGGTCGGGCAAGGTGGCGAGGGCATCGGTGTCGCAGAGCACCGCGTACGGCTGCCAGAACGCTCCGACGAGGTTCTTGCCCTCCGGAAGATTCACCCCGGTCTTGCCGCCGATCGCCGCGTCCACCATGCCTAGCAGGGTGGTGGGCACATGCACCACGGCCACTCCTCGGTGGTAACTAGCGGCAGCAAACCCGGCCACGTCGGTCACCAGGCCGCCTCCCACGGCCACCACCGCATCGGCACGGGTGAGACCCCAGGCGGCCCATTGACGACAGAGCATCTCCACGGTCGTCAAGGTCTTATGGGCCTCACCATCAGGGATGTCGGTCTGGCGTTGCTCGCAGCCAGAGTGCACGGTGATGCCGATGCCGGCTTGGGTGACCACCGCCACCCGCCCCACTCCCTTGGGCAGTACGGCGGCGAGGTCGTGACGGGCACCCGGCCCGATCCGTACGGGGTAGGTGCGCTCGGCTGCCGCCACCGGCACGATGATCACACCCTCACCGCCTGCTCGTGCGCCAACACCAACGCTGCGATGCTCTCCGCCATGGCCTGCTTAGGCTTGAGGCTTGAGCTATGAAACGGTTCGATGGACACGGTGATGTCGGCCACCTCGGCGTAGAGCGGCGCTCGCGTGGAGTGCAACCGCCTGAGTACCTCTGCCGGCGGCTCAGCCCCGTGGAGCAGCGGTCGGTGGTCCTTGCGCTCCACTCGGCTGGCGAGAAAAGCCGGGGTGGCATCCAGGAAGACCACGGTGATCTCACGGCGCCGCATTCGGGCTCGGTTGTCCGATCGCAACACGAGACCGCCGCCGCTGGCGATCACACAGGGCTCGTGATGTTCGAGCAGTTCTTCGAACGTGTCGGCCTCGAGATCCCGAAAGGCATCCTCGCCGTCACGCTCGAAGATCTCGGCGATGGTTCGGTCGGAGATCTCCTGGAGGGCGGCGTCGGCATCCAGGAAGTGGCGGTCGAGGGTGCCGGCCACCCGGCGCCCGATAGTCGTCTTACCGGAGCCCATCAGACCCACCAGCACCACGTGACGGATCATCGGATCAGCCGAGCGACGCGACGAACGCATCGCGGTTGCGGCGCAACTCGGCCATCGAGTCGCCGCCGAACTTCCGGGTGGCTTCGTCGGCGAGCACGAGGGCCATCATGGTCTCAGCCACCACCCCCATGGCGGGTACCGCCGTCACATCGGTGCGCTCCTTGAACGACACCGTCTCGGCTTTGGTGGCGGTATCCACACTCTTGAGGGTGGGCCGGTTGAGCGTGGCCAGGGGCTTCATGGCGGCGCGGGCCACGATCACCTCACCGGTAGAGATACCGCCCTCGATGCCCCCGGCCAACGACGACTCTCGCTGGTAGGAGGCCGTCTCGGCGTTCCAGTTGATGGGATCATGGGCGTCGCTCCCGCGCCGACCAGCCACCTCGAAGCCGTCGCCGATCTCCACCCCTTTCACGGCCTGAATCGACATGAGGGCCTGGGCGAGCAGGGCATCGAGTTTGCGGTCCCAGTGCACATGACTTCCGAGGCCCACGGGTACGCCGTAGGCCAGTACCTCCACGATGCCCCCGAGGCTGTCGCCGTCCTTGGCCGCCTGTTTGATCTGCGCCACCATCTCCTCTGCCGCTGTTGGGTCGAAACAACGGACGGGCGACGCATCCACCCGGGCCAGATCGCCGGGCCCGGGCCGGCCGGCTACCGGCGAACGGGCACCGCCCATTTGGATGACGTGGCTCAGAATCTCCACATCAAGATCGGCCAAGAGCGCCTTGGCGATGGTGCCCGCCGCCACCCGGGCGGCTGTTTCGCGAGCTGAGGCCCGCTCGAGGACATCGCGCGCATCAGCCAGGCCGTACTTTTGCATCCCGGCGAGGTCGGCATGGCCGGGACGGACCTGGGTAAGGGGCGCCCGCGTGGGGCCGTCCTCAGCGCGCACCGACATCTCCCGCTGCCACTTCTCAGGATCGCGGTTCCACTCGCTGTTGGCCACCTCGATGGCCACCGGCGATCCCAGCGTGATGCCGTGCCGCACCCCACCGACAATGGTCACCTCGTCTTGTTCGAACTTCATTCGGGGGCCGCGCCCATACCCCAAGCGTCGACGGCCCAATTCGGTTTGTACCTGCTCGGTGGCCAGCGCCAAGCCCGCGGGCAGGCCCTCCACGATCACCACCAAGGCTCGCCCGTGGGATTCACCGGCGGTCAGATACCGAAGCATGGCTGGAGGTTACCGGTCGGCCGCGCTGGTACTGGCACCTATTCTGGACGGTAGGTTTCTTCTCCATGGAACCGCATCGCCGCCCATACCCAGGACGGGGAGCGTTGCTGCTGGTGGTAGCCGCCTTGACGGCGGCGTCATGCACCCAGAGCGACCCGCCGACAGCCAAGAAGGCCCCGCCCACCACCGCGGGGCTTCAGGCTATCGCCTGTGAGGCAACCACCGAAGAACCGGTGCTTCTGCCCGATACGCCAGATCAAGGCACCCTCACCGATGCCCTGGCTCGTCCCGATGGGCAACTGGTGGCCATCGGAGATGTGCTGTGGGTTCGCCCCGTCGGGGAAACCACCTGGAGTAGCCAGGCGCGCCCGGGCGGGCCGAAGGATGAACCGCAGGCCATGACCGAGGCCAATGGTGAGGTGTGGGTCGCCACCAGAGACAACTCCACGACCGATGCCCCGGCCCGGATGTGGCGATCGAGCGACCTCGTCACCTGGACCGAAACTCCCTGGCGGTTGGATGGTCATACCGGCGACACCACCCTGAGCGCGCTCGCCCATGACGGCGGCCGTTGGTATGCCCTGAGCGGAGCGGCCAACGGCAGGACCGCTGAGCTAGTCACCTCGTCGGATGGCCAGAACTGGACGACGGCCAAGGTGCCTCTTTCCCCACCGTCGGCACCCGACGACAATAAGTTGATGGATTTGGAGGCCACCGCTGCCGGGGCGAGCGCAGTGGGGTTTGTGGTTGGTAACCCCATCCGCCCGTTCCTGGCCGACTGGCCAACCGACGATGAACCAGTCACCGAGATCATCAACAACACCGACCTCGCCGATGTCCGCCTGTGGGGATTGGCCACCCGCCCCGATGGGCGTGTACTCCTGGCGGTGGATCGCATCCGGCGGAATGACGACGGCGCCGACGTTGGCTTCACCGCCGGCGTGTTAGAGCTCACCGCCGACGGCCAGTTCCGCGTCGTCAAGATTCTCCCCAGCACCGATGCGTATTACACCGCAACCAATCTGGTGGTGCGCGGCGATGAGGTGGTGGTCTTTGGCTCGATGGGAGCAGAACGGTCATCACTGGTGCCGGTCACCTGGACCGTGTGCCTGGCCCCCGCTTGACCATCGCCTCCAACGGGGGCCGCTACACGTAGAGGTGCTCGAACAGGCCCCAGCCGGTCTGGTTGCCGATGGTGAACTTGGACACCGAATCCACGATGCCGAACATGGCGGCGCGACCCGTCTCCGACGCGAGGTCGTAGACCTTGCCCTGAACCTCCAGGTCCCCCTGATACGCGCCGTGTTTCCAACCGTCACCGTCGAAGCCGTAGCCCGTCCCCACTCCAATGTGCACGGGGAGCACCGGCTCCACCTGCACCACGAGGTCCCCCAGGCGAAGGGTGCCTCCCTCGACCAGCCCGAACAGGCCCGGACCGTTGGCATTCCAGCGCAGATCGTGCTCCGCCCGACCCAGGAAATCGACGCGACCGTCGGGCCAGAGCCGTACGGCTTCCTCCAGCACCCGGCTGCCGTTTTCGCGCTCCTGGCAAATGAACACCAAGGCATGGTCGGGCATCCGGAAGGGGGCGTAGAGCCAGCGAAAGGCCCCGGCGGGATGGCTCGTCAGATTGCCGGGGGCCTCGGGTTCACCCACCGGCCGGATACCCCAGGAGCGGTCGCGACTACCCCACCAATGGTCCGGGGTCACCTCCAAGCGATCGCCGGCCACGTCGATCCACCCACTCCATGAACCAAGTTGGGCGAAGCGGCAGGCATCCAGGAACGCGCGGCCATTGGCGTTTCGATCTACGTGCGGGGGTTCCTGAAAGGCCGGGACATAGCCCTCCCAGGTGAGGTCGTAGGACAGGCCATGTTCTGGGGCATCCAGGGTGCAACGCAGCGTCTTGAGCCCCTCCACCACTTCGACTGCGAACGGGCCGACCGACGTATCACCGCGGTGGCGACCTAGTTCACGCGAGGCTCGCACCACCCGATGCTCATCGCCGCGCCGCACCACCGCGAAGGCATCCTGCACCCCGAGATTGGGATACTGGCCCATGCCCATGACGAGGAACATTTCGTCGGAACATGGGTGGCAGTTGAAGTAATAGCGGTCGTAGAAGTTGCGGTCGCTGGTGCCCGGTTGGCGAACCGGGTGAGCGACTTGGTGGATCGGCAGGTCGTCGAGGGGCGAAAGCATCAGATCTCCTTGGGGTGGTGTGGCACGAAAGCTGGGCCGTGGGTTAGGAACGCTCGGCGAGCATCTCGGCCAGCAATCGGGTGCCGGTCTGGTCGAAGGCGGCATCGGCGGCACCGGGGAACACCCCACTCGCATCGAGGAGCATCATGACCCGCACCATCACCGAGGCGTAGCGGGCCGCCCCCAGGAGTTCGTACCAGCCCAGATGGGTAGCGGAGTAGCCGCTGGCCTGCTCCCAACGGGCGATGGATTCAGCTCGACTGGGTAGCCCGGCGAGGCGCGGTACTTCGAAGGCCATGGTGTGATGACGATCCAACAGGAGAAACCACGCCAGGTCCTGCACGGGGTCGCCATAGGTGACCATCTCCCAGTCCAAGACTGCGGCCACCTGTTGGTGCTCGTCGAAGATCATGTTGCCAATGCGCGAGTCGCCCCAGCACAGAGCGGGCCGCTCGATCGCGGGGGGAAGGGAAGCTTCGAGGATCGCAAAGGCTTCATCCACCACCGGATAGGGAACATCCCCGCCGGCGAACCGGCGGTACTCCCGATCGAGTTCCAACTGCCGAGCCGGCGACACCAGGGCGAGCCACTCGAGCCCCAACGCCTCAACCTCAAGCCGGTGGATGGCGGCCATCGCATCCAAGCCGCTCTCCCATACCCGGCGCTGGCCGGGGCCGTCGAGGGCGTGCATCCATCCTTCGCCGTGATAGCCGGGGTTGTCGGCCGGCACCTCGCCCGCCACGCGATCCATGCACACGAAGCGTGCTCCGAGCACTGTCGTGTCCTGCTCGAACCACCGCACCGTGGGCACCGCCACGCTGCCTTCTGCCCCCAGCGCCTGCATCACCGAAACCTGCGCATCGAACGCGGTGGCGGGGAACACGGTGTGGCCGGTGGGTTCCACCCGAATGGCGAGGCGATGCACCTCACCCTGCCACTGCGCGTCAAACAGCAAGGTCTCGTTGGAGAACCCCGACAAGCCCGGAATCGACACCTCCCCCACCGTTACGGCGGTGGCCCCGGTGCGCGCTTCGAGCCATGCCGCCAGGTGGGCCCGAGTGAGGCTTGGGTCGCGTTCGGTAGACACTGCCATTTCGGGGCTCCTCCCTGGCGGTCGGCGTGAAGGGATGTACCAGGTTCGTTCTAGTTCAACCCTGGAGACCCACCGCGCCAAGCAGCACGAGGTAGCACCCCACGGCCAGGGCCGGTCCAAACGGAAAGGCACCCCAAGCTCGGGTGACGATTTGTGCCACCAGGCCGAACACCACACCGAAGGCGCAACCCAACATCAAGGCGTAGAGCACCAGTCGCATCGGGCCCACGATGGGATAGGACAAACTCCAGCCCATCCACCCGAGGTAGAGCCCCATGAGGAGAGCCAATTTCACATCTCCGAATCCCATGCCGCGCGGATACACGACGTGTGGCAGGAACAGCAGGAGGAAGTAACCAGCGCCGCCGGCCAGGCCCGCCTTGAACGGGCCCAAATCGTCGCGGTACCAGGAGATGGCCAACAGGAGTGGAAGGGCCAGCGCCAGAGTGGGGAAGATGATCCGATCCGGGATGCGCAACAACTGAATATCGATCACCGACACGGTGATCAGCGAGGCCGTGAGGAGCAGCAAGGGGATCAGTTCCAGTGAGGGGTACTGCACCGCCATGGTCGCAAAGGTCGCCACGGTCACCAGTTCCACGGCGAGCCACCGCCGGGGCAACGGACCCTGGGCCGCTCGGCCGGCACGAAGTAGCCACGGTTGGGCCGGTATCCCCAGCCAGGACAACGGTACCGCCGCTTCACCTTCTCGCTCCCCGTGGAGCGGCGCCCGCGAGGGCACCCGGTCGATGAGCACGTTCAGAACCGGGGCCACGAGCAACCCGACCAGGCCCGCCGCCAGCACCACGGTTGTAGTTACATCCATTGGCATGCCCAAGAACCTAACGAATCGGCCTCAGGCATCGAGACCGGAGGTGAGGTAGCGCAGTTCGTTGGGGTCCACGGCCCGGTCGGCGGCGTCGCTCACCGTTACCTGGCGCTCGATCACCAACTGGGCCAACGACTGATCCATCGTCCCCATTCCCATTGCTGGCCCACCGAGCATGGCCTTCACCAGGCTGCCATGGTCGCCCTCACGGATACAACGGACCACCTCTGCGGTGGGCTTCATGACTTCAGTGGCCAGGGCGAACCCTCCGTCAATCGCCGGCACCAACTGCTGCACCACGATACCGCGCAGGGTCGTAGCCAACTGGTGCCGTACCTGGACCTGCTGATCGGTCGGAAAGATGTCAACCAAGCGCTCCAGCGTCTTGACCGTGTCGAGGGTGCGGAGCGTGGCCATCACGAGATGGCCCGTCTCGGCGGCGGCGAGCACATGGCGCACGGTGGCGACATCGGGGATCTCCCCCACCACCAGAACATCGGGATCCTGCCGCAGCGAATAGCGCAGACCCGATTCGAACGTAGCGGTGTCTTCCCCCACCTCGCGCTGATTCACGATGGCGGCCCGGTGTTTGTGAAGAAACTCGATCGGCTGTTCCACCGTGAGGATGTGGCAGGCGCGGGCCCGGTTGATGCGGTCGACCAAGGAGGCCATGGTGGTGCTTGTTCCGGAGCCGTGCGGCCCGCATACCAGCACCAGCCCTTTGGTGTGGTCGGCCCATCGGATCACGTCGGCGGGCAGACCGAGGTCCTCGGCGGAAGGAATCTCCGCTGGCACCAAACGCAGGACCGCCCCCACCGAGTCGCGTTGAACGAACGCCGATACGCGGAACCGGCCGCGTCCGGGGATGGCATGGGAGGTGGCCAGCTCGCCCTCGGCCAGGAAGCGTTCGCGTTGCTTTTCCGTGAACATGCCGAGCACCAAACGCCGCACCTCGGAGCCATTGAGCGGCGCCATGTTCGCCATCCGGCAGAGTTCGCCTTGCACCCGCACCGCCGGTGGCGCACCCACCGTCAGGTGGAGATCAGAGCCACCGGTGGCCAGCACTTGATCCAATAAATCGTTGAGTTGCAAACCGGATGACCCCGGCGCGGCGGTGGCAAACGTGGGCGCGCCCGCCTCCTCGGATCCTGATCCATCAGACTGACCCACGCCATAGATCTGCTCGACGAGCGCCAGTAGGTCGGCCCGCACCGCCACCGCCGGGAGAATGGGCACCCCCAACAACTCGGCGAGCGCGGCCACGGTCGGCTCGTCGCCGGGGTCTTCCATCGCCACGAGGAGGCCGGCAGTGCGCCGTTCCAGCACCACGGCAAGATGGCGTCGGGCAAATGCTTCGGGCACGAGCCCCCATACATCGGGCAGGATCGACCTCTCAACGAGGTCGACGTAAGGCACCCCAAGTTCACTAGCCACCGCTGCCATGAGATCCTGCTCACTCACGAGCTGATCGATCATCAAAAGATTGCTCAGGTGGACGCCGTCGCGGGCTTCACGGGCCAGAAGTTCGTCGAGGGCATCGCGAGAGAGCACGCGCCGAGCCACCAGGAACTCACCCAGTCGTCGAGAAGAAATACGCATCGTCAAACCATGCCCCATGCCACTTGCGGGCGTCAGTGATGCCCTTAGCTCTTCACCGACGAGAGGAACTTCACCAACATGCCGCGGCCAGGCGACACCTCGCTGGCTTCGGACTCCACGTCGTCGGCTTCCGCCTCGTCCGAGGTCGCCAGGCGAACCGCTTCGGCTGCCTGGGGGGAGAGTTGGGCGAGTTGACGCGTGATGTCGTCGGGGTCGGCGCTATCCCCCTGACTGTCACGCAACCCGGGAAAGGTCGCGGCCGGATCTAGTAACTCATCTTCCACGGGGTCATAGGACTGAGCGGGGGCGAGGCTGGGGAACTCCAGGGGCACGAAGCGCTCCGATTCGGGCAGGACCGGGGCCACCGTCCGGGCGGGACGAGCGACGGCTTTGGGAGCCTGCACCGCCACCGGCACCGTCGGCGCCGGGACCGGATCGGCAGTCAGCGTCGGTGCCGGGACCGGATCGGTAACCAACGTCAGTGCCGGAACCATCTCGGGGGCGTCCGGGGTGACCAGAACGGGGGCGACTGGATCCACCGCCAGGATCCCCAACTCCACGAGTTCCTTGATGTTTCGAGAAGCCGCCACTTCACTGAGCTCGAGTGTGTCGGCCACCGCGTGCATCGTGGCGCCACTGGCCACCGCCACGATGGCATCCCACCGGGGTTGAGTGATCATGATCTCCTCGCCCGGGAGCACCTTGGCGAGCCGAACCCAAACATCCATCGAGGGCACCACAGTCTGGATCTCCCGCCATTCGCCCAGGAGTGCCTCCGCGGCTTGCAGGAGCGTCATCACGTCCTGACCGAGGCTGGGGCCGCCGTGCGCAACCTCCGGTTCGAAACTGAACTCGCCGTGGTCAAAACGAAGCAATTCGAACAGCGCAGCCACCGGTTCGCTGGACTGGGGGGCGTGGGGTACCTCCAGGGCCGACACGGTGCCGTCGCTCACCCACACACTTCCGCTACCGCGCTCCCCACTGAGGCGGAGGCAGCCGGTCTTCTTCGCCGTAGCGAGAAGAGCCAGTACGTCGGGAAGAGCGAATGTGTCCAGCGTCCCCTGAAGAGCCACAATGTCTCCTGTGTCGATGAATGTTTTCCTAGTTATCGGCAGGATTCCCCGGGAACTCAAGCCCAACTTTCCTCTAGGCAGGCCGGCGCTCGCCCAGCGCCGTTCCCGCCGCCAGCCGCATGGCCGCCAACGGCGGTTCCTCCCCGGTCCAAGCCCGGAAGGCGTGCGCCGCCTGGTACACCAGCATGCCAAGGCCATGCACACTGCGCAGGCCCTGGGCGGTGGCCGCCACCATGAGGGGAGTCGGGGCCGGGTGGTACACGAGATCGAACACCACCTGACCGGGGGCGAGCAGGGTGACATCGAACGGGAGCGGCTCCGGCCGACCCCCCGGGGTGGCCGCGAGCCCCATTCCAAGCGGGGTGGCGTTCACCACCAGGCTCGCCTCGGCCAGATCGGTCATGCCCCCCACGCGAGCAGAGTCACCGGCGATGACGGCGGCGCGCTCGGCGGCGGGGGCCGATCGGTTCACGATGGTCACCCGAGCCCCCGCCTGGGCCAGGGCGCGGGCCACGGCGCGCCCGGCTCCCCCGGCTCCCACCACCACACAAGCTTGCCCCTCGATCTCGATGCCTTCGTCGATCCGCAGAGCATCAAGAAATCCAGCACCGTCAGTGTTGTCGCCGTGGAGTGCGCCAGCGCGCTGGGTCACACAGTTGACCGCCCCCAGCAACGCCGCGTCCTCCGACATGCTGTCGAGGGCGGGAAGAATGGCCGCCTTATGGGGCATCGTCACCGACACCCCCTCGATCCCCAGCGCCCGCAGTGCCTCCATGGCGCTGGTCGCCCTTCCCTCGGGTACCTCGAAAGCAAGGTAGGCCCAGTCCATGCCGGAGGCCACAAAGGCTGCGTTGAACATCACCGGCGATAGGGAATGGCGGATCGGAGACCCGATCACCCCGGTGGTACGGGTTCGGCCGGTGAGCGTCACACCACTGCTCCTATCCACATCCAAGACCTAAGGCCGCACAGCGCTGCTTCGCCTTGATGAACTCGGAGTTGCTGTCGGTGAAGACATGGTTACCGGACGCATCGGCAAGTACGTAGTACGTCCAGGGCCCCTCGGCGGGGTTGAGGGCTGCCACGATGCTTTCCCGCCCGGGCGAGGCAATCGGTGTTGGCGGCAGGCCCGTCACCAGGCGGGTGTTGTAGGGCGAGTCGCTGGTGAAATCGATATCGTCGCGACTGCGACCGTTCAAGACGGCCTCATAGCGAGAGGTGGCGTCGATGCCCAACGGGATGCCCTGGCGGAGTCGGTTGTAGATCACCTGGGCCACTTTCGCCCGCTCCGCGGGCACCTTGGTCTCCTCCTCAATGAGTGAGGCGACGATGAGGATTTCGTAGGGCGAGAGGTTGAATCGGGACTGCGCCGTATCAACCTCCAACTCGATGAGGGTTTGATCCAATAGATCCACCATCTGCTGCAGCACCATCTGGGCATCGGCGTCATCGGCCACCCGATACGTCTCCGGGAACAGGATGCCCTCGGAGGAGGGCAAGCCCGGACCCAGTACCGACGAGACGATCTGCCCGTCGGTGAGCAACCCTGCCATGACCACCGGGTCTAAGCCCAGGCCCTCTTCGGTGGAGGCAAGCCGGGCCAGCGTTTCGGGTACTGTGAGTCCCTCGGGCACCGTGAAAGACCGCTCCTCGGCCGGACGGGGACCCGCGGCGAGCACGTCGATCACATCGGCCATGGCGGAGTTCTGGCGGAGTGCGTAGATCCCCGCCTCGAATGGGCCACCGCCGTTGATCCGGAGGTACCAATCCCATACCAAGGCGCTGCCGATGATGCCCTCGCGCGCCAACTGCGCCCCGATGGAGCGAGAACTAGCGCCCACCGGCACAGTGATCTCCTCCTCAGCGCCCGGGCCTCCCGGCGGCGTCACTTGACGGCTCACCCACAGCGCGGATCCTCCGAGGACCACCACGGTGACGAGGGCCAGGCTGGCCAGCACCACGAGCACGCGCCGACGCCGCGATGGCCGGGGTTGGTCTTGGATTCCATTGTCGTCTACGGCGACTTCGGGCGGGCGGCGTGTCGCGGAGAAGTGGGCCGGCGGATTGCTCACGGTGGCCCATCCTCACTCGCCGAACTCAGGCGGCGGTGATCAAGCCACCCCTGCAGCATGATGGCGGCGGCCACCTTGTCCACCACCCGGCGCCGAGCGTCTGCCTTCAGGTCCTGGGTCATCAGGTACTGGTCGGCGGTAACGGTGGTGAAGCGCTCGTCCCAGGTCACCACCGGCAGTCCGGTGGCCTCACCGATCTCGGTCGCTTCGTCCAACGCAGCGGCCGCCGCGGGTCCTACGGTTCCGTCGAGCGACAGCGGTAGCCCCACCACCAGGCATACCGCCCCGGCTTCCTCCGCCAGGGTGGCGAGCCGAGCGTGGTCGAGCGTCCGACTCCCTGAGCGAGGTACCACCTCATAGGGGGTGGCGACGGTGCCCTCCGAGTTCGCCAGGGCCACGCCGATGCGTTTGGTGCCGAGGTCGATGCCCAGTGCCCTCACTGGTTGCTCAGGCCGATCGCTTGGCGCACCGTCTCCAAGGCGGCGTCGATGCCTTCGGCGTCTTTCCCGCCCGCCACGGCCAGGATCGGGTCTTGGCCGCCGCCGCCCCGAATGAGTTGTTTGGCCGCTTCCAGCAGGGCTGATGCGTTGAAGCCGCTATCGGGGGCCACCGCGGAGACCATCGCCGCTCCCCCGGCTTCGGGCGCCGTGGCGAGTACCACCACCGCCAGGCCCTGGTCCCGCAGGGCCAGCGCCAGATCACGCAGCGTGTCGCGCTCCATCGGGGCGACACGAGCCACCAGGACGCCGTCCACCGCCTGGCTCACGAGAGCCCCGGCCTGGCCGCCGGCGGCGTCGCGCTTGAGGGCCTTGACCTCCTCGCGCAGGGCCTTGATGTCCTCGAGTCGCTTACGAGCGCCCTCCACCACCTCGCCCACCGGCACGTTGAGCACCTCGGCCAATTCCGCCAGCACCCGTTCCTCGGCGCGGATGCGATCAATGGGCCCCAGGCCCGTGATGGCCTCGATGCGTCGCAGATTCGACCCGATCGATGATTCCGAAACGATTTTTACCGGGCCGATGTCGCCCAGTGCCGCCACGTGGGTGCCGCCGCACAACTCGGTGGAATGGGGCCCGGCCTCCAACACCCGCACGATGTCGCCGTACTTGTCCCCAAAAAATGCGATGGCCCCGGCGGCGGTGGCCTCCGCTTTCGTGGTCTCGTAGTGACGTACCGGGCCGTTGGCGAGGATGTCGTGATTGGCCAGGTCTTCGATCTCCTGTATCTGGGCCACGGTGAGAGCATCAGAGGGGCCAAAGTCGAAGCGAAGACGTTGCGGATCCACCAATGACCCTTGCTGCTTCACGGTGTCGCCCAGCACCTGCCGGAGGGCCCAATGGAGAATGTGGGTGCCGGTGTGGTTACGCCGAATGGCGCTCCGGCGTTCGTTATCGATCCCGGCGGTAGCCACCTGCCCCACCTCAATGGTTCCAGCGGTGGGGCGCACTACATGGCGGTGCAGGCCGGGGAGGCCGTAGGTGGTGTCCACCACCTCACCGGTTCCGGTGGCGGTGGTGAGGTGACCGGTGTCGCCCACCTGGCCACCGGACTCGGCGTAAAACGGGCTGCGATCCAGAAACACCGACACGGTGCCGTCGTCGGCGGGCACCACCGCCAGCACTGTCACTTCGACCTCGATCTCCTCGCGCCCCACAAAGGTGGTCACGCCATGGTCGTCGAGGATCTGTTGGAAACTGGTGCGGTTGGCGTACAGGTCGCCCTTCTTGCCCGCGTCTTTGGCGCGCCGTCGCTGCTCCCCCATCAATGCTCCGAAGGTATCCAGATCGATGCCCACTCCGCGCTCGGCGGCCATCTCCTGGGTGACCTCCACCGGGAAGCCGAAGGTGTCGTGGAGTTTGAAGGCCACCGCGCCGGGCACCTCGGTCGCACCGGTGGCGAAGGTCTCCTCGAGCAGGGTTACCCCCCGACTGAGGGTGGTACGGAAACCGCCCTCTTCCCGTTCGATGATGCCCAGCACCGCGTCGCGGTTGGCGGCGAGGTCGGGGTAGGCGTCGCCCATCGTGTCGATACAACTCACGACGAGCTCTGGGAGCACCAGATCGTTCACGCCGAGGAGGTAGGCGAATCGCACCGCGCGGCGAATCAGGCGACGCAGCACGTAGCCGCGATCCTCATTCGACGGAATCACGCCATCGTTCACGAGGAAGGTCATCGTGCGGGTGTGGTCAGCCAACACCCGCAGCGCCCAGTCGGTGTCGGCTTCGGTGCCGTAGGTGCGCCCGGTCACCGACTGCGCGGTGTGCAGGAGCGGAGCCATGATGTCCACGTCCATGACGGTGGGGACACCCTGCAGGAGCATGAGCCAACGTTCGAAGCCGGCGCCGGTATCCACGTTCTGAGCAGGCAGGGGGGTAAGGGTGCCGTCGGCGTGGCGGAAGTTCTGCATGAACACGAGGTTCCAGAACTCCACGTAGCGGTCGGCTCCGCCGTGGGCCGGGCCGCCGGCCTCGCCCCATTCCGGACCGCAGTCGTAGTGGATCTCCGAACACGGACCGCATGGTCCGGTCTCGCCCATCTCCCAGAAGTTGTCCGGGCCGAGGCGCTGGATCCGGTCCATCGGGATCCCGATCTCCTCGTGCCAGATCGCCGCGGCGGTGTCGTCGCTGAGATGCACGGTGGGCCAGATGCGATCCCCGTCGAAACCGGCCGCCAGCACTAGTTCCCAGGCCCACTTGATGGCGTCGAGTTGGTAGTAGTCGCCGAAACTCCAGTTGCCCAGCATCTCGAAGAAGGTGAGGTGACGGCGGGTGCGGCCGATCTCGTCGATGTCGTTGTGCTTCCCCGCGAGGCGCACGCACTTCTGAATGGTGGCCGCCCGCGGCGGCGTGAAGGGCACCGGTTCTTCCCCCAAGAAATAGGGAACGAACTGCATCATCCCGGAGTTCGTGAACATCGGGGCGGTCGGGTGGGTGGGCAACAGGCTCGACGAGGGCGCCAGCGTGTGGCCGTGGGCTCCGAAAAACTCGCTCCAGATCGATCGCAGCCCGGATGCATCCATGAGCGATCGATCCTACCGGTGGGTCAGGGGTCGACCCGCAGCGACGCACTGGCACGCAGTTCTTGCTCCCGCTCGCGCATTGCCTCACGACCTTCCGCCATGGCTGTCCGAAGATCCGTTCCCAGACCCTTGAGGGCGGCGGTCAGATCGTTAGACACCCGCTCGGGGGCGTACCGGGCGGCGGTCTGTTTCACAAAACGCATCGTCCAGAAGGACATGCCGAATCCGAATCCCACGCCCATCACGAGCCACAGCAGTCGTCGAAACATGTTCAACGCACCCGCGTTCGATGAAAACTCCGCGCCGCCCGACCGGTGCCTGACATCAGAGCCAGCACTTTGATGACCGGGTTGGAGAACACGAGGTAGGCCAACCGAGAGGCTGAGTCGACCGTGCCCGAGATGGACTCGGCGGTAACTAGGAGGGTGTCGACCCGCTCGAGTTCGTCGTTGGCGGTGCGCACAGTTTCACCCAGTTCCAACACCACCGGCACGGTTTCGGTGCGCAGTAACTTCACCGCCAGACGCACTTCTTTCAGCGTGTTGGTGATCGCCACCAGTCCGAAGGCCAGCAGCACCACCGCCGACACGCTGGCGATCGCCACAATCAGCGAGGCCAAATCTGTAGCGGTCATTGATCGAGCCTACCTTCCATGCGAAAACGAATCTCCTGCTCAAAGCCGTGCTCGGACGGCTCGTAATACCTGCGATCCGCCACCTCTGCGGGGAGGTACTGCTGCGGAACCCAACCCTGGGGATGGTCATGAGGGTACTCGTACCCCGCCCCGTGGCCGAGATTCTGGGCCCCTTGGTAATGGGCATCGCGTAAATGGGTGGGGACTTCCACCGACGGACCGTGGGCTACGTCTTCCCGGGCCTTCCAGATACCAACGGCGGTGCGGTTGGACTTCGGGGCCGTGGCGAGATGGACCACCGCCTGCGCCAGGTTCAGTTGCGCTTCCGGCAGGCCCACGTGTTCCACGGCCTGGGCGGCCGCTACCGCCACCAACAGGGATTGGGGATCGGCCTCGCCGATGTCCTCACTGGCGAGGATGATGAGCCGGCGCACAATGAAGCGCGCGTCCTCGCCCGCCTCGAGCATTCGGGCCAGCCAGTAGAGCGCGGCGTTGGGGTCCGAACCCCGGATGCTCTTGATGAAGGCGGAGATCACGTCGTAGTGCTCATCACGCCCGTAACGCAGGGCCTTGGTGCCCAGCGCGGCTTCGGCGTCGGCCAGGGTCACCACTGGTGGCGTGGCCCGGGCTCGAGCGATCGCTACGGCTACCTCCAGGCTCGTGAGTACGTGTCGTCCATCACCATTGGCATGACTGGCGAGATGATCAAGGGCATCCTCGTTCATCTCGGCCCCTTCGGCGGCGAGACCACGCTGGATGAGGGCGGCGGCGGCGTCCAGGTCGAGGGAATGAAGACGAAACAAGGTGGAGCGGCTGAGTAGCGGCGGGTTCACCTCGAAGAAGGGATTTTCGGTGGTGGCGCCGATCAGCGTGAGGAGGCCGCTCTCCACCCCCGGGAGCAGCGCGTCTTGTTGCGACTTGGAAAAGCGGTGCACCTCGTCGAGAAAGAGGATGGTGCCCTGGCCGCGCTCACCCAGTCGCTGCTTGGCTCGCTCCAGCACCTCGCGCACGTCTTTCACCCCGGCACTCACGGCACTGAGTTGTTCGAAGGACTTGCTGGTGTGCGCCGCGATGGCCTGCGCGAGGGTGGTTTTTCCGGTACCGGGTGGACCCCACAAGATCACTGACGACAGCCGATCAGCCTCCACCAGGGTGCGTAATGGTTGACCGGCGCCGAGCAGGTGATCCTGGCCCACGATGTCGCTCAGGGTGCGCGGCCGGAGGCGGGCGGCCAGGGGAGCGTGGGCGGCCAGCGCATCCTCCGCGGCGGCGGAGAAGAGGTCGGAGGGCATCGGGGGCACCGTAGCCCACCGCCGTAGACAAACGCTTTCCCGACCCATTACAGTGTCTTTCAGACTTCCCCCAGGGGTCCGGGTAGGCGGCCACAGGGCGCGCTCGTGCCACGAGCGACGCCATTCCCGGCGTCGAAGAACTGGAGGGAGCTCGGATGGCCATTGAGCGGGTAGTGGCGCTGGAAGCGCTGGCGGCGGCCCAGCACGGCCTCATTACGACCCCGCAGGCCATCGCCTGCCTGGGGGTGAGCCGGAAGGGCCGCTGGGTGGGCGAAGGTCGCTTGGTGTCGGCTCAGCCGGGGGTGTTTCGGGTAGCCGGTGCGCCCCAAAGTTGGCATCAGGCGCTGCACGCTGCCGCGTTGGCTAGCGCGGGGGTGGTGTCGCATCGATCGGCCGCCGCCCTCTGGGGATTCGCGGCGCCCTCGCGTTACGTGGAGGTGAGCGTTTGTCCCGGCGGTGGTCCACGCCTGCGTCCACCGGCCATCGGTCATCCCCTCGGCGATGCTGCCCGGGAGCGGGCCGTGGTTCACCAGGGCATCCCCATCACCGACCCGGTTCGTACGATCCTCGATCTCGGATGGGTGATTCCCCCTCGGTCGGTGCGAGTCGCGCTGGAAGCAGCCTTGTCGATGGGGCTGGTGACCGTCCGCCAAGCCACGGACCTGGGGGCGGCCCTCGACCGGCGGCACCACCACGACCGGCGACTGACCGCTCTCAGGTGCGAGGAGGCAGCCGACGCAGACCGAGATCTCGCAACTGCGCTTCCTCCACGGGGGTAGGCGCCTGGGTCATCGGGTCTACCCCAGACTGCGGCTTGGGGAAGGCAATGACCTCCCGAATGTTCTCCTCGCCCGCCAGGATGGCCACGAGCCGGTCGATCCCGAAGGCGAAACCGCCGTGGGGCGGCGCCCCGTACGTGAAGGGGGTGAGGAAGAACCCGAAGCGCCGCTGGGCTTCCTCGGGGCTAATGCCGAGCAGGTCGAAGATCCGCTGCTGCAGCTCCGGTTCGTGAATCCGCAGCGACCCCGACCCCAATTCCCATCCGTTGAGCACGAGGTCATAGGCCTTGGAGCGGACCGACATCGGGTCTGACTCCAGCCGATCCACGTCCTCGGGATGTGGCCGAGTGAAGGGATGGTGGCCCGGCTTGGGACGCCCGTCTTCGCTGCGGCCCACGAACATCGGAAAGTCCACGATCCATACGTAGCGGTAGGGCCCTTCGTGCACCGGCGGCCGAGCGATGTCGTTACGCAGCGTGCCGAGCACCTCGCAGGTGGTCATCCACTCGTCGGCCACCAGCAGGAGAAGATCGCCCGCTTCCGCCGCCGTGGCGCTCACCAGGTCCGCCTGCTCGGTGGCGGAAAGGAACTTCGCCACTGGGCTTTCGAGGGCGCCGGCCTCGCCTACCCGCATCCACACCAATCCCTTGGCGCCGGCTTGCTTGGCCCGATCGGTGAGGGCGTCGAGTTTGTTGCGACCGAACTCAGCCGACCCACCGGGCACGCGGATGCCCTTGATGGTCTCGGCTGACGCGAACGCCTTGAACTCCGTAGCCGCAAACACCGGCGTAAGTTCCACCAATTCCATCCCAAAGCGCAGGTCGGGTTTGTCGCTACCGAACCGGTCGATGGCGTCATGCCATGTCATCTGTTCGATTTCACCGGGGCGTTCCCCCACCGCCGCCTCCGCCGCCGCCAGGACGGCCTCGGAGATGAACTCAAGCACCTCATCCTCGGTGACAAAACTGGCCTCGGCATCAAGCTGCATGAACTCGTACTGCCGATCCGCCCGCAGGTCTTCGTCGCGCAGGCAACGGGCCATCTGGTAATAGCGATCGGTGCCACCCACCATGAGAAGTTGCTTGAAGAGCTGGGGCGACTGCGGAAGCGCGTAGAAACTGCCCGGCACCTGACGGGAGGGAACGAGGAACTCACGGGCCCCCTCAGGCGTGGAGGGCATGAGCATCGGGGTCTCCACCTCGATAAACCCCTGCCGCTCCATCGCGCCCCGGATGGCTGAGTTCACCGCCGCTCGCACTCGTAAATTCCGTTGCATGCGCTCCCGGCGCAGGTCCAGGTAGCGGTACTTCAGCCGAATCATCTCGTCGACCTGATCCGCCCGCTCGTCGATCGGAAACGGCGGGGGGGCGGCGATCGAGAGGATGTCCACCGTGCAGTCGCCCACCTCCACCCCCCCGGTAGCCAGGGCGTCATTCACCGTGCCTTCGGGCCGGGGGCGGACCGTGCCGGTGATCCGCACGACGTACTCGCTACGAAGATCGGCGGCGCCATCCACCACGCATTGGATGATCCCGGAATGATCACGCAGATCGATGAAGGCCAGATGTTCGCCGTGCTCGCGCCGTCGGCCTACCCATCCGCACACCGACACCGTGGTCCCCGCGTGGTCTTGTCGCAGTTCCCCGCAGAGGTGCGTGCGCATGGGATCACTCATCGGTGGAGAACCTGCCTGACGTGGTGGACGACATCAGCGATGTCGATGGTGGCCTGTTCGGTGTGGTCGAGATCGCGCACGGCGACTGTCCCGGTGGCCGCTTCCTGCTCGCCCACGATGAGGGCCAGGCGAGCGGACGCCTTCACGGCCGCCTTCATCTGGGCCTTCATCGACCGGTCGTCGAAGGAGCGATCGGCCGAGAGGCCCGCCTGGCGCAGTACCTGGGTAAGGGTGACCGCCGCCGTGCCGCCGGTGGTGTCGATCACGAAACAGTCGAGACGCGCGGAGGCCCGATCAAACACCCCTTCGGCATCGCAGGTGAGCAGGACCCGTTCGATCCCGGACCCAAACCCGATTCCGGGGGTGGCGGGCCCGCCCAGTTGCTCGATGAGGCCGTCGTAGCGGCCGCCCCCGAGGATGGTGGATTGGGCATTACCCAGCGCCGAACTCTGAAACTCGAAGAGCGTATGGGTGTAGTAATCGAGGCCACGCACCAGCGACGGATCGATCTCGAAAGTGATACCGAGGGCTCGCAGTCCGTCCTGCACCGCGTCGCCGTGGGCCCGGGAGGCGCCATCGAGATGGTCGGCCATGGGCGGTGCCTCGACCAGCAAGGCGGCCGTCACGGGGTCCTTCGAGTCGAGGACGCGCAGGGGGTGCGCGTCGATCTTGGCGGCATCGGCCGGGGGGATCTCGCTGGCCCGCGCCCGCAGCCAGGCCTGGAGGATCACTCCGTAGGCCGCCCGATCAGCCGGAGTGCCCATGAAGTTGAGCACGAGACGCCACTGCCGCAGGCCTAACGCCCACAAGTAGGCATGGCCCAGCGCGATGATTTCCACATCGACGTGCGGATCGGCCGAGCCGATGCACTCCACCCCCACCTGGTGGTGCTGCCGCAGCCGCCCGGCTTGGGGTTGTTCGTAGCGGAACGCCGGCGTGGCGTACCAGACCTTCCACGGCACCGCCGGGCGGTGTTGCACCCACGCCCGGGCCACCGGCGCGGTGCCCTCGGGACGAAGGGCGAGGTGACGCCCGCCTTTGTCCTCGAAGTCGTACATCTCCTTGGCCACCACGTCGGTGCCCTCACCGATGCGTTGAAACACCCCGATGTCCTCAAACATCGGCGACTGCACGAGGCCATAGCCAAACCGCCGGGCCACGTCGGAGAAGATGGCGAGCAGGGCCTCCCAGCGGGCGGACTCCGGCGGGAGCACGTCCTGGGTGCCCTTAGGGGCGCGGAAGTTGGGACGTTCAACCATCAGGCGTGAGGGTACCGGAGCCTCCCGGCCATCCCGAACTTCGTTGGTGAATCGGCCTAACTCACGCCGAGGAGATCCACCACGAACACGAGGGTCTCGTCGGGACCAATCACCCCACCGGCCCCCTGGCGGCCGTAGGCCTTCCCCGGCGGGATCACGATGCGCCGACGACCGCCCACCTTCATCCCCGCCACGCCCTCATCCCATCCGGCTATGACCTGCCCGGCGCCCAGGCCGAAGGAAAAGCTGTCGTTGCGATCCCAGCTGGCATCGAACTGCTTCCGAGTGCGCCACGACACCCCCACGTAGTGGACCTCCACCTGGGAGCCCACGGTGGCTTCGGCACCATCGCCCACCTCGAGGTCTTCGGTGACCAACTCGGCCGGGGGGGCCTCACCGGCAGGAACATACACATGGGGCTTGTCGTCAGGCATCTGTTCAACCTAGCGGTGCCCGTCCCCTACGCTCGGTCGCCATGTCGATTCCCCCGCCGTCTGCCCCCCCTCGTCCGCACACGATCAGCTTCCACGGCGACGATCGCCGCGATGCCTGGTACTGGCTTCGCAGCGACGGCCGCGACGATCCCGAGGTGTTGAGCCACCTCGCCGCCGAGAACAACTTCGTGGAACAGGGCCTCGCCCACACGCAGTCGCTCCAGGCCGACCTGTTCGCCGAGATGAAGGCCCGTATCAAAGAGACCGACCTCTCGGTACCGTTCCGCAAGGGAGGCCAGTGGTTCTACAGCCGAACCGAGGAAGGTCAGCAGTACCCGATTCTCTGCCGCACCGACATCGAGCCATCGCCGGAACGCCCCGAGAACGATCCGGTGGAGGGCGAGGAGGTGCTCTTGGACATGAACGCCCTGGCGGGTGAGAGCGACTATTTCGCGCTCGGTGCCTACGACCTGGCCCCGTCGCAGCATCTTCTGCTTTACGCCACCGACCACGATGGGTCCGAGTTGTACACCATGCGCATTCGAGATCTGCGTACCGGGACCGACCTTCCCGACATCATCGAGGACACCACCTACGGAACGGCATGGGCCGGCGACGACACCATCTTCTTCGTCCGCCCCGACCACACGATGCGCCCCTTTCAGGTGTGGCGGCACACCCTCGGGACCCCTCCCGAAGACGACGTGTTGGTGTACGAGGACAACGACGAGCGCTTCTTTGTCACCGTGGGGCTGAGCCTTACCGAAGCCTGGGTGCACATTTCCACCAGTTCCAAGATCACCAGCGAGGAACTGGTAATCCCCGCCGCTGACCCCACGGCAGCGCCTCGTTCCTTGCATCCCCGGGAGCACGGACTGGAATACGACGCCACCCACGCGCCCAGCGCCACCGAGGGCGACCGCTTTGTGGTGCTTACCAACGCCGATGGCGCAGTGAACTTCAAACTCATGACCACCTCGGTCGAAGCATCGGGTCGTGAGCACTGGACGGAGTTGGTGGGCCATCGTCCCGATGTGAAGTTGGAGGGGGTCAACGCCTTCGACGCTCACCTCGTCCGCTATGAGCGGCGCGAAGGTGTTCGACGGATCGTGGTGACGGTCTACGGGGGCGACGAACGCGAACTGGCGATGCCCGAAGAGGTCTACGACACCGGCCCCGCCACCAACGCCGAGTTCCACAGTCGCACCCTGCGTTTTGTCTACACCTCCCTGGTGACGCCCAACACCGTGTTCGACGAAGACCTCGACACGGGTGAACGTCGCCTTCTCAAGACCACTGAGGTGCTCGGCGGCCACGATCCCCACGCCTACGAAACCGGCCGCCTGTGGGCTACCGCCGGAGACGGCACCCGAATTCCCGTCTCCTATGTGCACCGCGCCGGCCTGGCTCACGATGGCTCTGCTCCCTGTTTGCTCTACGGCTACGGCTCCTACGAGGCCTGCATCGACCCGGGGTTCTCCAGCCTCAGACTGTCGTTGCTGGATCGAGGCTTTGTGTTCGCCATCGCTCATGTGCGCGGCGGCGGAGAGATGGGTCGACCCTGGTATGAGCAAGGGAAACTCCTCCACAAGCGCCACACCTTCAGCGACTTCATCGCCTGTGCCGAGCACCTCGTGGCCGAGGGCTTCACCTCCCCCGCCGGCATGGTGGCCCGCGGGGCGTCTGCCGGTGGCCTACTCATGGGCGCCATCACCAACGAGCGTCCCGACCTGTTTGCCGCGGTGGTGGCCGAGGTTCCCTTCGTGGACGCCCTCACCACCATCCTGGATGAGACCCTCCCGCTTACCGTGACCGAATGGGAAGAGTGGGGCAACCCGGTGACCGACGCCGACGTGTATGCCTACATGAAGTCCTACAGCCCCTACGACAACGTGACCCCGCAGGCCTATCCCACCATCTTGGCCACCGCGGGCCTCAACGACCCGCGGGTGGCGTACTGGGAACCGGCTAAATGGGTTCAGGCGCTGCGGTCCAACACCACCAGCGGGAAGGCGGTCTACCTAAAAACCGAAATGCAGGCCGGCCATCAGGGTCCCTCAGGACGTTATGACGCCTGGAAGGACGAGGCCTTCGTGTTCGCCTTCATCCTGGATGCCCTGGGGCTGGGGTCGCCCGCCTCCTGACCACCCTCCGGAGCGGTGCCCTCAGCGATACCCCAACGCCCCGTCGTCGAGATCAGCGGCGGGGAGATCGGTCTTGTCGCTCCAGTAGTCCTGGGTGTGGCGCCACGGGTCGTGGTCGCCCTGGTGGGGCAGGAGGTGCAGGCCCCGGGTGAGATAGCCCGGGTTGAAGTTCTCCGGCTCCACCCACGGCAGTAGTGGCATGCCGTGGTCTTCGGGGCGTAGCGCGGGGGTGACCGTGGCGGCGCCCCGGGCATCCATGTGCGCCAGCAAGCGAGCGACGAAGTCGCCGATCAGGTCCACCCGCAGTGTCCAACTGGCTCGGAAGTAGCCGAAGACCCACACCAGGTTGGGAACACCGGTGAACATCATGCCGCGGTAGGTCACCGTGTCGGCGAAGTCCAGCGGGGTGCCATCGATCTCGAATGCGATATCGCCGAGCACGTTCAGATGGAACCCGGTGGCGGTAATGATGATGTCGGCGTCGAGGTGCGCCCCCGACTCCAACTCGATGCCGGTCTCCGTGAACGATTTGATCTCATCGGTAACCACCGAGGCCGCCCCCCGCTTGATCCCCTCAAAGAGATCCCCATCGGGCACAAAGGCAATACGCTGCTGCCAGGGTCGGTAGCCAGGGTTGAAGTGTCGGTCGATGTCGAAGTCGGGGCCCAAGATCTCCCGGATTCCCGCCAGCAACCCCTCCCGCACGAGATCGGGAAACTCCAGGGCCATGGCGGCGATCTGCCCTTGGTCGAGGAGGATCTTGCGCCGCACAATCTCGTGGATCCACTCGGCGGGGATGTCGAGTTCGCGCAACGTGTCGGCCAGCTCGTTCACGTTGGCACCGGTGAAGAAGAACGTCGGCGATCGCTGCAGCATCGTGATGTGCTCGCAGGCGGGGGCCATGGCGGGAATCAGCGTGGCGGCGGTTGCCCCTGAGCCGATCACCACCACCCGCTTGTCGGCGTAGTCCAGTTCCGCCGGCCAGTTTTGAGGGTGGACGATCGCCCCGCCGAAGCGCTCCATCCCGTCCCAGGTAGGGGTGTAACCCTCGGCGTGGCGGTAATAGCCCTGGCACATCCACAGAAACCCTGCGGTGAACACCAGGGATTCGCCCGTATCTCTTCGGATCACTTCGAGGGTCCAGCGCTGCTGCTCACTCGACCAGCGGGCCGTGCGAATCTCGTGCTGGTAGCGAAGACGCGACTCGAGTTTGTGCTCCTCGATCACCTCAGCGAGGTAGGTCAGGATCTGCTCAGCCGTGGCGATGGGGGCGCCGGTCCAGGGTTTGAAACGGTATCCGAAGGTAAAGAGGTCGCTATCGGAGCGGGCGCCCGGGTAGCGATGGGTCTGCCAGGTTCCCCCGAAGTCGTCCATCGCCTCCAGGATCAGAAACTGCGCATCCGGACGCTGTTGGATGAGATGGCAACCGGCACCGATCCCGGAGATTCCGGCGCCGACCACCAGCACATCCACGTGCTCGACACCCACTTCGCTGTGCTCTGACATCGCTCAGATGCCGAGAATTTTGGCCTTCTTGGCGGCAAACTCCTCGTCGGTCAGGATGCCTTGCGAATGCAGTTGCGCCAGTTGGGTCAACTCGGCGATGCTGTCGTGCTCCTCGTCGGCCGCCGCCTCTGGTGCGGCCACGGGAGCGGCGGCGGGGGCGGCTTGGGCCTCCTGCGCCGCGTACTTCTTCTGCTGGCGGTGGGACACGCTGCCGGACACGGCGGTAGCGGTGCCTACGATCATGGCCGTCCGCATAATGGGGCGTCCTCGTCTCATCATGTTCTTTCCTCAGGTCTCTCGTCGGGTTCGTAAGTGGGATGGAATCAGGTGGGAGGGATGGAATCAACTAGCGGCGAGAACCTCCTCGATGACCTCGAGGGGGATCGGGATGGAGGAGACGATCTCGCCGCCCGAGTTCACCACCGCATCTCGGAATCGGGTGGCCCACACATGCTCAAACAGCAGAATCACGGCCGAGGATTCCAACTCGAGGTCTTCCGCGAGGTCATCGATGTCTTCCTCAGCGATCAATCCGCTCGGCTGGTCGATGTGCGCTCCGAAGGCTGCCCCTACGGCATCGTCAATATCGGACATTTCCAACGCCACGACGTTGCCCTCCCTGTCCTTAGTGAGGAACACGAGGTCGATCAACCGGATCAGGCCTGATTCGAGGAGTTCGGCGACGGACGGGACAACGTCGCCGTTGAACTCGTTGCCGGGAAAACTAACTACCAAGATCTGTACTGGTCCCATGTGCTGTGCCACTCTTTCTCGTCACGTTGTTAACGGGGAGCAATCGATCTTCCACCGTGTCATAACTAAGGTCCGTCCCGCAATAGGGAGTCGAGAGGCCTCATCCGGTGAAGAACGAAACACAATGGGAACGGCACGCGGCGTGGTGGCAGCGGCACTATTCCCAGGGGGCCGACCCCGAATACGAGGACCACATCCTCCCCCTGGTGGCCTACCACGCGGCCGGTGCCCGACGGGTGCTCGACATCGGCTGCGGGGAGGGGCAGGTGGCGCGGCAACTGGCGGCTTCGGGTGCTCAGGTCGTGGGCCTGGATCCCACTGCGGCGCAAATCACCGCCGCCTCTGGGCGCGCCGGGGGGCCGCGGTACCTCCGGGGGCGCGCCGAAGCCCTCCCCTGTGGCGACGCGGCCTTCGACACCGTGGTGCTCTGCGCCGCCCTCGAGCATGTGGAGGACTTCGAGGTAGCCCTCCAGGAGGTGGCCCGCGTCCTGGAGCCGGGGGGGCGCTTCGTGTTGGTTCTCGCCCATCCTTTCCTGCAAACACCGGGGGCGGGCTGGGTCGACGATCGCGTCCTCAACCAGCGCTATTGGCGAATCGGGGCCTACCTGGAGGAGGAGCGGGCCTTCCACGAAGCCGCCCCGGGGGTCGAACTGCTCTTCGTCCATCGTCCTCTCAGCCGTTACGTGCGGGCCATGGGGCGGGCCGGACTCCTCATCGACGACATGGACGAGACACCACCACCACCGCGCCTTACCGCAGCGCATTGGGACTTTCCCGAAGCGGCCACCATCCCCCGCGTGCTGCTCGTGCGGGCCATCCGGGCGTCGTAGGGCGACACGCCTCCGCCGCCGGCCGCGATGCCGGCGGGACCATCAGCGCGAGGAGTTCCCTCCCACCCTCAGTTGGCGGCGAGGACCCCATTGTTGACCAGGAACTCATCAACCGCATCGGACAACACCGCCGTCGCGAATGTCGTGGTGAGATGGTTGTCGTCGGACCGAACCACCCTGCCGAGCACCACCGGATCACAAATCGGCTTGTAGGGGCACACCAGAGAGTCCAGATCCAGGCTCCAGACGCCGGCGTCCTCCTTCGCCACCTCCCGCATGATCTGCTCCTCCGGAGTGGGTTCGGTCTGGGTGACGAAGCGGCACGATTCGACGAACTCAGCACCGGACAAGCACGTGACCGGGTTCTGATCGCGAGGAGCCACCGGCACCGGCTCGATCATCACCACCAGCCGCCCATCAGCCCGGAGGCCGTCGACCACGTCGGTGATCCGTTTGCGCATGGCGGCGGTGGCCTCATCGGAGCCCAATTCGAGTCGGCCGGCATCCACATCGGCGACGTCCAACCGGTTGGCGGGGTCGTCATAACTGCGATGGACCAGCACGACGATGTCCGGGTCGAGCTCGGGGATCGTTTCCTCGAACATGGTCTGCTGCTCAGCAAAGCACGTTCGGCCAATTCCGGCGTACCGGATCCCCTTAGTCCACGGACAATAGGAGAGGAAGCCGACGGAGAGCTCGGCGCCGTGGCGCTCAGCGATCCCAGACAACATCGGTGTGAGCATCCCCGCGTGACTGTCGCCCACGATCAGGACCTTCGGACCCTCACCCTCCACGAGTACGCAGGACACGCCCCTCCCCGGTGAGCAACGGTTGAAGTTGAAGTAATCGGCGTATGCGGCCTCCACCCCGTCGGGAACGGGCGTCCCCCCCCGCACCTCGGCCACCACCGTCCCCTCGGATGACGGAACCGCGGTCTCGAGAATCCGGGGAACGACCAAAAGGCCCGAGACGGCACTGATAGCAAGGCCGGAGGCGATAACCGGGATGCGGTACCGGTCGAGGAGGGTGGAGACGCGGACGGGATATTCCAGGATCTGGTAGCTGAGGGAGGCGAGGCCAGTGGCGATGAGCACAGTGAGGGCGACGGTGCTGAGGGGGCTGAGGTTGGACGTGCGGGCCATGACCAGGATGACGGGCCAATGCCACAGGTACGTGCCGTAGGAGATCTTCCCGAGATATACGACCGGTGCCAGGGACAGCGTGCGCTGGGCTAGTCCGCCCTGGGCGATCTCGAGGGTGATGAGGAGGGCGACGGTGATGATGGTGGCGGCGACACCTCGCTCGATGGCGTTGAGCTGGACCCAGCTCGACGCGACGACAACGAGAGCTGCGATGGACGTAGCGGCAACGACCCTGGCGGTGCGGGTGAAGCCGGCGAGGCTGGTGATGAGGCCGGGAGTGAGGGCGAGGAGAGCACCGGCCAGCAGCTGGTAGGCACGGGCGTCGGTGCCGTAGTACGCGCGATTCGGGTTCGCTGTCCTGAGGGACAACGCCCACAGCAACGAAGCGACCGCCCCGCCCAGGACCACCACTCGGATCATCAGCCACTGACGGGAGCGAAACCGGACCGAGATCGCGAACAAGCCGCCGAGGAGCAGAGGCCACAGGAGGTAGAACTGCTCCTCGACAGCCAGTGACCAGAACTGCAGTACGGGGTTGGCGTTGATGTCGGCCCCGAAGTAGTCCGACGACTGGGCGATGAACTCCCAGTTTGCGTAGTAGAGAAACGATGCCCGGAAGCCGTCGACGGATTGGGTGACCTCGATGGGTGACGCCAGCGCGGAGTACACCAACGCGGTGACGACGAGGACCACGAAGGCGGCGGGCAACAGGCGACGGAACCGTCGTGAGTAGAACCGGGCTAGCGAGATCGACCCGCCCCCTTCGAGGTCTCGTAGTAACAGTTGAGTGACCAGAAACCCCGAGAGCACAAAGAAAACGTCCACACCCACGTAGCCGCCGGTGAATGACTCGCTCCCCGAGTGGAACACGACCACGAGGTACACCGCCACCGCTCGCAACCCATCCAAGAATGGCCGATACCCCGCCACGCGCGACCCCTCCACGCGCGACCCCTCCACGTCACTAGCGATAGCGGTCACGTCGAGTCCGATCGGGGTGTCGGCACCGACGCGGCGCCACCCAGGTTGGACGTTACCGCATTCGACGCGAGAAATCGCGTCCTATTGCGCTCAAACAGCGAGCGGACGCCGTCGGCCAATAACCCGCTCTACGCCCCCATTTACTGATGAGTATCGACGCCCGTTGTACCCGGATGCCCTCGGGCCCCTGCCGCAAATACGCCCAGGTCAGGACCCGCTGCTGCGCTAGCCGCCCTGGCCGGGCACCAACCGATCGGCCTCGTCTACCTGGCAACGTGAGGTGTGCTCACCTACCAATAACCGTGTCGGCCCGTGAGCGCAAGACTGGCATCTATCGGGTCGATCGAGACGTCCCCAAGCTTGACCCGCCTGGTGACCTCGATAGGACTGTGTCCCGAACTCACTGTGGTCAGCACATCTAGCGACGAACTCGCCGGCCATATCGGCTTCTCACGTGGCGGAGCGCGTCCCGACGTGAAGCGCCCCGGAGTTTCGTGACGGGTCGGAGTAGGATCGCACACGTGGACGCCGCTATTGCTGTTGCGTTCAGCAACCGGCGTGGTACGCCCGCGCCGAGTTGGCGGGGGTGTTCGCCGAGCGCCGCGGAGCTCGGCTTCACGCCTCGGCATCGCCTCGACTGGTCGGACGGCACCGGTGCAGTGCAGCTCGCCTGCTGGCACAACGAGGATGACTGGGGCTCGGGCGCCTGGCACGAGCAGGACGGCGCCGTCGGGTTCGTGGCCGGTAGTCTTCGCTGGCGCGGCGAGGACTGGGAATCGCCAACCCGGTGGGCCCGGCACCTCGTCGGAGCCGCGCCCTCACGCTCGTTGGACGACCTGCACGACCAACTCCGCGGCCTGTTCATCGCCAGCTATCTGAGTGCCGCCGGAGATGGCTGGCTGATTACCGATGTGATGGGCATGCGCCTCCTCTACTGGGGCGAAGATGAAGACGTCACGGTTGTCTCGTCGCGAGCAGCGCTGGTGGCCGAGGGGCTGGCCCGCTTTCGCGGCGAGCCGCCCCGAGACGACATCAGCGCATGTTGGCTCGCCTTCACCGGGTTCCGGGTGGGTGATGACACCGGTTATCAGGGGGTACACGTGGCACCGCCGGGAGCGCCCCTCCTGGTGCACAAGGCGACACCGACATGGGCACAGACCAACCCAATGGTCGTCGACCCCCACGACGAGCTGCGGTCATGCACCGTTGGCGAGCTCGGCGAGATCCTGTACGAGGATGTCGCCGAGTCGCTCCGGGCCGCGCTGTCATACCCGGCCGAACGGCACATCATCCGACTCACCGGCGGCAAGGACTCACGGCTCGTGCTCGCGGTCGCGCTGCGGGCTGGGTTGGCGAGGGAGTTCACGTACGAGACCATCGGCCCACCCGATCTTGCTGACGTGCAGATCGCCTCGGAGCTCTGTCATCACTTCTCGCTCGAGCACGAGGTCAGGTTCCTCGGGCTGGGTACCTCCGAACCCTTCGCCAGTCGCTTCAGACGCTTCGTGGAGCGCACCGGATGCATGGTCAACGGCAGGGAGTTCGGCCGACACCCGCAGTCCCCGGATCTGCGGCTCACCGGCCTGTGCGGCGAACTGCTCCGCAGGTATAAAGAGGTGCCGGAGGCGAATTGGACGAACGACCGACTCGCCGATCAGTTTCCTCGATCGCAATTCGGTCGGCTCGGCCTGTTGCGTGGGGACTTGGCCGACGACCTGCACGCGCGCTTCCTCGACAAGTTGGCGAACGAACCGAGCCCCGCGGCAGATCCGCTCGACCGATTGCACATGCTGTATGCGGGCTCGCGGATGCGGTTCGTTCGGGGTGGGGCGCGGGAGGAGCTCAGTGGCGATCCCGATGTGCTGCCCCTCTACTCTCGCACGGCCATGCGCGCCGCCATGGCTCTGGACGGTCGAGACCGCCATTCGGAGCTTCTCTTCGCGGAGGTGATGCGGATGGCATCAGAACGGCTCGTGCGGCACCGATTCACCGACGCCGGATGGGATACACGCGCCAGCGCCCATCTCGAGGCGGCGGCTGCGTCCGACCCGAGCACGGGCTCTCCTGCAGGAAACGGAGCGCCAGTCCCCACTCTCAAGCCGACGAACTTGATCGCAACCCTCTACTCGCACGGTGCGAAGGACCGGATCGAGTTCTTGGCAGACGTGCTGGCGGACGCGCCGAACCGTGCGTGGGAATTGCTCGATCGCAAGGCCGCGCTGCTGGCGCTCGACAGGTACGCATCGCTGACCAACCCTCAACGACACGAACTGTTCGGGGCCGCATCTATTGCGGTCTGGCTCGGCTGACGTCTACGGATCTGCCGCTTGTGCACTACGCGGCGGCCGCAGGGAACGTGTAGGCCTTGCCGCCGGTCAAGTACGGCCCTGTCTCAGTTGCCGGTCCTTGACCGGACGGTCTCGACACCTCCCCCGAAACCCCAGGGCATCACTACCATGACAAGGTCACCACGATTTGGTGCCTACGCATCCGAGGAGCACCTACCCGGCCCCCAACTATCAGCCGCCCTGGCCGGGCACCACCCGGTAGGCCTCGTAGACGCTGTCGATGCCCTTGAGAGCACCCAGCAACGAATCGAGGTGGCCAGGGTCGGCTAGTTCGAACTCAAATCGCATCTTGGACACCCGATCGGGTCCGGTGTGGGTGGTGGCGCTCAGGATATTCACATGGTGGTCACTCATCGACGCCGCCACGTCTCGCAACAGTCGACCTCGATCGAAAGCCTTGATCTCAATAGTCGCCACGAACGTGCCGTCGTGAGACTCGTCCCAGTCCACGTCGATGAGGCGGTCCTTTTGCCCGGCGGCGAGGGACGCCGCGTTGGCACAGTCGGCCCGGTGCACCGACACACCCCGCCCGCGGGTCACAAAGCCCAAAATCTCGTCGCCGGGCACCGGAGTGCAACAGCGCGACAGTCGCACCATGAGGTCGTCGAGACCCTCCACATGCACCCCGGCGGGTGGCCGCTTGGCCGCACCGGGGCGCCGGGGTTGACGGGCCGTGCTGGGGAGGACCTGATCCTCCTCATTACTTGGATCAACCTCACGAAGTTTCCGGGCTATCCGGGCGGCGATGGCCATACTGGAAACGTGGCTCTCCCCTACCGCGGCGTAGAGGGCATCCAGATCGAGGTAGTTCAACTCGGTAGCGGTCTCGTGGAGGAAGGTTCCCTGCTGGAGTTTCTGAACCGGGAGACCTTCTCGACGTAAAGCCCTCACCAACTCTTCGCGACCGTTCTCCACGGCATCCTCGCGACGCTCGCGGGAGAACCACTGGCGAATCTTCGAGGCGGCCCGCGGCGTGGCCACGATCCGGAGCCAGTCCAGTGATGGACCAGCGCCCTCCACTTTCGACGTGAAGATCTCCATGGCATCCCCAGAGGACAACTTCGAGTCCAGCGCCACCAACCGTCCATTGACGCGGGCCCCGATACAGGCGTGCCCAACCTGGGTATGAATGGCATAGGCGAAGTCGATCGGCGTGGACCCCGCCGGCAGGGTCACCACCTCGCCCTTCGGTGTGAACACGAACACCTCGTCCTGGTCGAGGTCGATCTTCAGATTGGACATGAACTCGGCCGGGTCCTCGGTCTCGGACTGCCAGTCCACGATCCGGTTCAACCAGGCCACGTCAGCCACCGCGTTGGCCGATCCGCCGGCGTCCTTGTACTGCCAATGCGCCGCTACCCCCTGCTCAGCTCTGGCGTGCATCTCATAGGTACGAATCTGCACTTCGAGAGGCTTGCCCTGCGGCCCCACCACCGTGGTGTGGAGCGACTGGTAGAGGTTGAACTTGGGCATCGCCACATAGTCCTTGAAGCGTCCCTGCACCGGTTTCCAGGTGGCGTGAATCGAACCGAGGGCGGCGTAGCAGTCCTTTACGGAGTCCACGATTACGCGGATGCCCACCAGATCAAAGATGTCGTCGAACTCCTTGCCCTTGACCACCATCTTCTCGTAGATCGAATACAGATGTTTCGGTCGGCCGGTCACCTCTGCATTGATCCGCAACTCGGCCAAGCGCTCCCGCACCTGCTCCAGTACCTGCGCGAGGTACACATCGCGCTCGGGGCTACGGGTAGACACCATGTGGTCGATCTCGGCGTACCGTTTTGGGTGCATGGCGGCGAACGACAGGTCTTCGAGTTCCTGACGCACTTCCTGCATACCGAGCCGGTGCGCCAAGGGCGCATAGATATCGAGGGTCTCCCGGGCGGTGCGCTCCTGCTTCCACTCCGGCATGGCGGCGATCGTGCGCATGTTGTGGAGACGGTCGGCCAGTTTGATGATCAGCACCCGAAGGTCCTTGGCCATCGCCACCAGCATCTTGCGCATGGAGGCGGCCTGCTGGGCCTCCTTCGTATCGAACTTGATCCGATCCAACTTCGTCACACCATCCACGATCTCGGCAACGTCCGCCCCGAAGTTGGCCTCAACATCTTCCAGCGTGGTGCCCGTGTCTTCCACCGCATCGTGGAGCAGCGCCGCCGCCACCGTCACGTCATCCAGCCCAAGATCCGCCACGATGCGCGCCACCGCCAGGGGATGATGAATATACGACTCGCCCGAGCGGCGGTACTGCCCCCGATGCGCATCGGTCGCCGTCAGGTAGGCCCGGGCAATCAGGCCCGTCGGCGCCTTCGGATGCCGCGCCTGGTAGACGGCCAGCAACGGGGCGACCTCATCGGTCGGCGGGCGCTCGTTTCTCCTCCAGGGCAACACTCGGTCGGCCGTAGGCATAGGTTGCTCCTCTACCCCTCGATGAGTAGTGATCGCACGTCGCGCTCATCCAGTGTCGCCCGACCGTTGAGAAATCCCAACTCGACGACCACCCCCACCCCGACCACCGTGGCCCCCAAATCCTCCAACAGGGCGCACGCCGCCGCTGCCGTTCCCCCGCTGGCGAGCACGTCGTCGACCAGCAGCACTCGCTCGCCCACGCCCGCCGCATCCTGATGGACCGCCAGGCGGTCTGCTCCGTACTCGAGGTTGTACATGCGCTCCAGCGTCTCCCGGGGCAACTTCCCCGCTTTGCGCACTGGGATGAGCCCCCGGCCGACTCGATACGCCAGCGGGGCCGCGAAGAGAAACCCTCGGGCCTCTACCCCGGCCACTAAATCGAACTCCACATCGTCCCACTGCTCAGCCAGGGCATTCACGGCGTAGCGGAACGCCTCCACGTGGCTCAGCAGCGGTGTGATGTCCTTGAACAACACCCCCGGCCGCGGAAAGTCCGGCACGTCTCGCAAATGCTGGCGAAGCCAGGACGAATCGGCGGCCATCATCTCAGGCTACCGACCTGGGCCTAGCTCTTCTTGGTCTTCTTGGTCTTCTTGCGCGGTCGCGGCAGCGAGCCACCACCCAACACCGTGGTCGCAGGGGTTGCCGCCACGTCGATCGCCTCGCCCGCCTCACCCTCCACCACCGCGGCAGGCGGGGCGGACAGGGCCGGCGCCGGCGCCTGCGCCCGACTGGCGATTCGTTCGCGGACGTCGCGGTAGCGACCCTCACGCTCCTTCAGCACCGCTAAGAGCGGCGAGGCGATAAAGATCGAGGAGTACGCCCCCGCAAAGAGCCCGACGAGCAGGGCCAAGGCGAACTCCTCCAGGGTGCTAGCGCCAAGGATGAACCCCCCCAGGACCAGTAGGGAGGCCACCGGCAGCAGCGCCGTGATCGACGTATTCAGTGACCGCATCAGCACTTGATTCAGCGACAGATTCACCATGCCGCTGTAGGTGAGGCCGTGACTCACCCCCACCAGGGGAGTGTTCTCATCCACCTTGTCGAACACCACAATGCCGTCGTAGATCGAGAAACCCAGGATGGTGAGCAGCGCCACAACGGTGGCTGGGGTCACCTCGAAGCCGGTCAGGGAATACACGCTGATGGTGATCAAGATGTCGTGAAGCAAGGCCGCAATCGTGGGGATAGCCATCTTCAACTCGAAGCGGAACGTGATGTACAGCGTGAGCGCGATCAGGAAGAACACCAGGGCCCGCAGGGCTTTGCTGCTGATCTCACGGCCCCACGACGGCCCGACCGAGGTGAAGCTCACGTCGTCGGGAGAACTCCCGGTGAGTTCGGCCAACGTGGCGGTGACCTCATTGGCGTCCTCGAGCGGCAGCGCCTCCGACTCCACGCGCAGCTTCGTCGCACCCTCGGAGGTGAGGGTCTGCACAGAAACGCCCTCCACCCCTAGGTCGGTTACTGCCGCCTCGGCATCGGCCACGGACAGATCGCCCTGGGGCACCTCCCACACCACACCGCCCTCGAAGTCGATGCCCAGGTTGAGACCGCGCACCGACAGCGATACGAAACCGATCACAATGATGACGCCCGAAATGAGCAACCAGCGGTTGAGCTTCCCCACGAAGTCGTAGTCGGTCTCACCGTGGTAGAGACGCCCCCAGAGGGATCGACGCACGTTGGGTTCGGTCATGCCATACCTCTCCGGGCCGGAACAGGGGTGGCGCCCCGGGCGGCCGAGATCCCCAGACCACTGGGCAGGCCCCACCACGAGTCGCCGCAGAAGAAGGCGGTGCGCCCCATCCAGGCCACCATTGGGCGAATGAAGAAGTAGGCCACCACCAGATCAAGAAACGTCGCCATAGCGAGGAAGAAGGCGAAACCCCGCACCGGGCCGACCGTCAACAGATACAGGAGCACCGCACCAATGAGGCTGGCCACGTTGGCGGCGATGATGGTGCGGAACGCTCGCTTCCAACTGCGTTCCGTGGAGGTGCGCAAGGACCGACCCATCCGAACGTCGTCTTTCAATCGTTCGAAGAACACCACATAACTATCCACCGTCACTCCCACCGAGACCACGAGGCCCGTTACCCCCGCCAGGCTCAGCGCCAGGCCCCGAGTGGCCCCCAGCCAAGAGATGATGGCGTAGTTGAGGGCCGCCCAGATCATGAGCCCGAGCAGCACAACCACCCCGAGGGCCCGGTAATAGAAGATCATGTAGATCACCACGAGCGACAGACCCAGCAGACCCGCCAACAACCCCGATTTCAGCGACTCGCTGCCGAGGGTGGGCGACACCGTCTGGACCGTTTGGGTCTCCAGGACGACAGGCAGGGACCCGTAGCGCAGCACGAGGGCGAGATCCTTGGCTTCGCGCTCGTTGAAGGACCCGCTGATCTGAATCTGGTCGCGCTCGAACGAGGGCTGCTCGATGTTGGGGGCCGAAACCACCTGGGAGTCCAACACGATGGCTAGGCGACCGCTGGGGCAGATCTCGGACTTACTGTTGCACTCCGCTGCGATGGCATTGAACTGCTCGATCCCCGAGCCGCCCTTGATGACCAGGTTCACCGACCACTCGCCAGTCGGGCCCAGTTCGGCCTTGGCCGTCTCCACGATGGTGCCATTGGCGGCGGTGGGACCGAGTTTGGAGGTCTCGGTGACCTTGCCGTCCTCGATGGTTTCGAGCACCACGGGCTGATCGGCGAGGTCATCTTCCGGGGCGGTCACCTCGAACCCGCTGAGGAGTTCCTCGCCGAGACCCGCAGGGATCGGATCGCCCGCGGGCACCGGCGCAGGGCTGGTACCCCCCGGCGCCCCGGTGGTGGTCACCGGCTCCTGGAACGGCGCGGCCGGTTGCCCGGTGGACTGACCCGTAATGGGTGCCACCGTCGTCGCGGTGTTGGTGGTGGTGGTGGTGGTGCTGGCGGCCCGCTGCAGGTCCTCCACGCTGCCGGGAATCGAGGCGATCACCGGTCGGAACCGAAGTTCGGCGGTCGTGCCCACCAGTTCGATGGCCCGTTGCTGGTTCTTCACCCCGGGTAGTTGCACCACCACCGAGTTGCCCTGGCGCACGATGTCGGGCTCCGCCACCCCGAGGGCATCCACCCGGGAGCGGATGACCTCAATGGTCTGATTCAGCGCTTCGTCGCTGGTGGCCTTGGTGGGTTGGAGCACCACCGAAACCCCGCCTTGGAGGTCGAGACCCAACTGGGGGGAGGTTCCGGTGGCGAACACGGCCCCGATGGCCAGCACCGCAACCAACACGATGAAGATGAGCGGGGTGAGTTTGTTACGACGCATGATGGTGGGGATCTCAGTCCAAGAAAGAAGAACGGCTGGCCAGGAGACGAGGGTTGAGATTACCCATAAGCCGCCGAGATACGCGAACGGACCGCCCCGAGGGTGCCCGTGGCGATGGCCGCCCGAAGCTCCTGCACCAACTGCATCGTCCACCACAGGTTGTGGATCGTGAGAAGTCGAGGGGCCGTGGGCTCATCCACCACCAGCAGATGACGCAGATAACTGCGGGACCACCGGGCGCACACCGGACAACCGCAGGTGGCATCGAGGGGAGCGTCGGCGGACGCATTCTCGGCTCGCTTCAGGTTGTAACGCCCCGCCCCCGAAAGAATCGTGCCGTGGCGGGCGAAGCGGGTGGGCAGGACACAATCGAACAGGTCGATGCCCAGGGCGACGGCCTCGACGATACCGATCGGATCGCCCAGGCCCATGAGATAACGCGGTTGGTCCTCCGGGAGGGTGGGGAGCACCGCGGTCAGGGTGCGCAACATCTCCGAGCGTGACTCCCCCACCGAGAGCCCGCCCACCGCGTACCCATCGAAGCTGATGGCCACGGTGCGCTCGGCACTCTCCACCCGCAGGTTGATGTCCGTGCCCCCCTGGACGATGCCGAACTGGCTGAGTTCCGGCCGCCCCTGGGCCAGAAAGGCGCCCCGCGCCCGGGTCGCCCAGTGGGTTGTGCGCTCCAATGCCTGACGCAGCACCGCCTCGGACGACGGGAGCGGCGCACACACGTCGAGCACCATCTGGATGTCGCTGCCGAACGACGTTTGTATCGTCACCGCCGACTCCGGGGTAAGCCGATGAGAACTGCCGTCGTAGGTGGACCGGAACGTCACGCCATCGTCGTCCACCTTCACGTTGCCGCCCGACTCCAGTGAGAAGATCTGGAAGCCCCCTGAGTCGGTGAGGAGATGTCCCGGCCAATCCTGGAACCGGTGCAATCCCCCTTGGTGGGCGATCACTTCGACCCCCGGTTTGAGCATGAGGTGGTAGGTGTTGGCCAGCACCACCTGGGCTCCGAGGTCCTCTAGATCGGCCGAGGACAGGTGCCGCACCGCCCCCCGGGTGCCCACGGGCATGAAGCACGGCGTCTGCACGTCGCCCCGGGCAGTACGCATCACCCCGGTGCGCGCCGCACCATCGCGAGCGGTGACCGCAAAAGAAAGGGTCATCCCCGCCCTCCCTGCAGAAACATGGCGTCACCGAAACTCAAGAAGCGGTAGCCCTCCCGCAGAGCCTCCTCGTACAACCCCCGCCACCGCGACCCCACGAAGGCATCCACCAGCACCAGTAACGACGAACGGGGCTGGTGGAAGTTCGTCAGCATGGCATCCACGATGGCAAACGGCCGGGGGCCGTGGATGAACAACTCGGTGCGGCCCACCAGTGGCCCCTGTGCCGCCGACTCCAGGGCGCGCACGGTGGTGGTGCCGATGGCCACCACCCGCTCGGCGGCACGACAGGCATCCATGGTGGCTTGGGGCACTCGATAACGCTCGCCATGCATCTGATGATCCTCCACCACTTCGGTAGCGATGGGTCGAAACGTGCCAAGGCCCACCACCAACTCCACCTCGGCCACCTGCGCCCCGGTTGCTCGCACCGCCTCCAGCACGGCGGGGGTGAGGTGCAGGCCGGCGGTGGGCGCCGCCACCGACGCGGGCCGCTGGGCGTAGGTCGTCTGGTATCGCTCCGGATCCGCCAACGGCGTAGTGATGTAGGGGGGCAGCGGCACCGCACCGTGGCGGTCCAGAGCGGCAAGCACGTCATGCCCCGGGGCGAGATACAACTCCACGAGGCGTCGACCCTCCCCGAGATCCTCCCCCACCACCACCGTGAGATCCGGCCCCGCCACTAGTGCAGTGCCCGCCGGCACCTTCCGGCTCGGGCGCACCAGCGCCTCCCACACCTCGGTGACGCTCCCCTGGCGTGGCTCCAGCAGCAGTACTTCCACTCGGCCACCGCTCGTTTTGGTCAGTCCCAGCCGGGCCGGCAGCACGCGAGTGGTGTTGAGGACCACCACATCTCCCGGGCCCACCAGGGTGGGGAGGTCGCTGATGTGTTGATGCCCTGGGCGACGCCGGGGACCGCGGTCGACCAACAACCGGGCCGCATCACGCGGCTCAAGAGGCACCTGAGCGATCGCCGCCTCCGGCAGGTGGTAGTGAACCGCAGTGGTATCCATCGAACCCCAGTGTCCCGAGTGCGCCCCCGTCGCGCGAAATCAGCCCAAGAGCCCGGGAATGGGTTCCTCCGCCGGGCTCTGGCGCGGGGGCGTCAACCCGAGGTGGGTGAAGGCCGCCGCCGTGGCCACCCGGCCCCGGGGGGTGCGCATGAGGAGACCGCCTTGAATGAGGAACGGTTCGTACACATCCTCCACCGTCTCGGTCTGTTCACCCACGCTGATGGCCAGCGTCGACAGCCCCACCGGGCCCCCACCGAAGCGTTCACAAATGGCCGACAGGATCGAGCGATCCACCTTGTCCAGGCCCCGCTCATCCACCCCAAACAACGCCAGGCCCGCCGACGCCGTGGCGAGATCCACAGTGCCATCGCCCTTGACCTCGGCGAAATCGCGCACGCGCCGCAACAGGCGGTTGGCGATGCGCGGCGTGCCCCGCGCCCGCCGAGCGATCTCTCGGGCACCGTCGGTGTCGGCCCGCACACCGAGGATTCCCGCCGCTCGAGTCACGATCAACTCGAGCTCGCTCGGCTCGTAATAGTCCAGCCGCGCCACCAGTCCGAAACGGTCCCGCAGGGGTCCGGTAATGGACCCGGTGCGGGTGGTGGCCCCCACCAACGTGAAGCGGGGGAGATCGAGGCGGATCGATCGCGCCGCCGGACCCTTGCCCAGGACAATGTCGATTTGGAAGTCCTCCATGGCGGGATAGAGCACCTCCTCCACCACGCGCGGCAGACGGTGAATCTCGTCGATAAAGAGCACATCACCCTCCCCTAACTGCGAGAGCATGGCGGCGAGATCTCCGGCCCGCTCGATCGCCGGCCCCGAGGTGATGTGGATGGTCACCCCCATTTCGGAGGCCACGATGCTGGCCAGGCTCGTCTTGCCGAGCCCGGGCGGGCCGGCCAGCAGGATGTGATCTACCGCCTGGGCGCGGCGGCGGGCCGCTTCGAGAATGATTTCGAGGTGGGCCTTGAGTTCGCGTTGGCCCACGAACTCATCGAGGGTGTGGGGACGCAGGCTCACGTCCGCAGTCACTTCCGCTTCGTCGCCCACTTCCTCTGCCCGCAACAGTTCCTCGCGCATCGTGCCGGTCTACTTCCGGGCCGCAGCCAGCCGCTGAAGGGCATCACGCAGCAAGGCCCCCGAGTCGGTGTCGTCCTGATGGTCCAGATCGGCCATAACGTCGCGAATCTCTGCCTCGGAGTAGCCAAGCCCGGCGAGGGCATCGCGCACATCGGCCCGTGCCCCGCCGCCGGCGCGGTGGAGGCCAGCCCCCGTGGTGGCCTCGAGCCCATCGATCACAGGGACCGACAGCCGTGACGACAGATCGATCAAGAGCCGCTGGGCTGTCTTTTTACCTACCCCCGGCACCAGGCACAGGGCACCAAGATCGTCCTCGGCCACCACTCGGGCCAGAGCGAGGGGTGCATGTACCGACAGGATCGCCAGGGCCAGCGCCGGCCCCACCCCATGGGCCCCAATGAGCGCCTCGAAGCACGTTCGTTCGTCTTTGGTGGCGAAGCCATAGAGCGTCACGGCGTCTTCACGCTGGTGGTGGTGCACCCAGCAGAACACCTCGCTGCCCACGTCGCCCACCGCCACCGCGGTGGTGGGGCTGACCGTGACCCGATAGCCGACCCCGGCCGCTTCGACGGTGATCTCCGCCGCGCCTCGATCCAGCAAGGTCCCCCGCAGGGTGCCAATCATCGGGCCACCGCCCGGGCCACCGCAGTGCGCATCGGGGCGTGAGCAAGATGACACAGGGCCAAGGCCACCGCATCGGCGGCATCCACGGGCCGCAGCGGTTGATTGATGCCGAGCAGCACCTGCACCATGCGCTCCATCTGATCCTTGGAAGCCCCGCCCACTCCGGCGATGGCCTGCTTCACCTGGTTGGGGGAGTACTCCACCACCTGCGCGCCACCCGCCACGGCTTCGGCCATGGCGATCCCCGCCGCCTGGGCGGTAGCAATCGCGGTGCGCACGTTCACCTGAAACAGCACCCGCTCGATGGCCACCACCGCGGGCCGATGCTCCTGGATCAGGGCCCGCAGATCCACCTGGAGTTCGGCGAGACGGTCGGGCGTGGGCAAGGCCGGCGATGTGCGCAGCACGCCCACGGCTAGGGCGCGCGTGGCCCTGGGCCCTTGATGGATAAGCCCGTAGCCGCACCGGGAGAGCCCAGGATCGATACCGAGGACGTACACGCGTTCGATGTTAGCGGCCAGCCGGGTAGAGCGGGCGGACCCTCAAGACCCCGCCCCTGGCTTCCGATACCCCTGCGTGAACGCGATCACGAGCACCCATGCCGATACCATCGATGGGGTGTCGACGCCCGAACCAGTGGTTCTTCTCGAAAAAGTAACCAAGACCTTCGGACCCGCCATGGCGCTCGCTGATCTCAACCTGCGGGTACCGAGCGGCCAGATCACGGTGCTTCTCGGCCCGAACGGGGCCGGCAAGACCACCGCGATCCGCACCATCACCGGCGCCTTCAGCCCGGACTCCGGCGTGATCAAGGTCTTCGGTCTCGACCCGGCGGTGCAGGGCCGTGAGGTGCGCTCTCGGTGCGGCGTAGTCTCGGCCAAGCCATCGCTCTACGACCGCCTCTCCGGTCGGGACAACCTGCGGTACTCCGCCGAACTCCACGGCCTCGGCCGGGGCCCCGGGGTGGATGCCCGCATCGCTCACTGCGCCGGGCGATTTGGCATCGGCGACGCGCTCGATAACCAGGTAGGGGGCTACTCCACCGGCATGAAAACTCGGCTGGCCCTGGCCCGCTCGGTTCTCCATCATCCCGAACTGCTGCTGTACGACGAACCCACCTCCGGGTTAGACCCCGAGTCGTCCCATGCCGTACTGGAGCTGATCCGAGAGATGACCAACGATGGTTCAACCGTGGTGATGTGCACCCACCTACTGTTGGAAGCGGAGGGCCTGGCGGATCAGGTGGTGATCCTCCAGGATGGAAGCGACATCATTGATGGCTCCCCCGGCGCACTCACCAAGCGCTTCTGGCCCGAAGCGATGGTGCGCCTCAGCACCGATGATCCCGTGGCGCTCGACGCCCTCGCCCACCATGAGGGCGTGGTGGCCTACGAGCGTGCCGATCACGTCGCCACCCTTCACCTCGACCGCCCTGAGCGCATCCCGGACCTCGTGTTCGCCCTCACCGCCGCCGGCTCCCGGGTGACACGCGTGGAGCCCCATGAACCCACGCTGGAAGACCTCTATTTTGCGGTCCGCCGGGCATCGGGCGACACCCGCCTCGGCGCCGTGGATGGGAGCACCGTGTAATGACGAGCACCACCGTCGCCCCGGGGCGCGAGGCGCTGCAGTGGGTCCACATTCGCACCGTGGCCCGGACCGACCTCAAACAACTGGCCCAGGCTCGGGACTACTGGATTCCCATGCTGATCCTCGGCGCGATCTTCTTCGTCTTCGTGCCCACGGTGTTGCTCCTCACCATCACCCAGATCGGCAGCGTCGATGCCGTCTCCCAAATTTCCCAGATTCTTGAAATCCTGCCGGAATCGGCCAGCCGCCAGATCCCCGGTGATACCGGAGCGGGCCGGGCCGGGTACGCGCTCGCCGTGTACCTCTTCGCCCCGGTGGCGGTGGTGGTGCCCATCACCATTTCGACCGCGGTGGGGTCGGCCACCATCGTGGGCGAACGCGAGCGGGGCACCGGTGAGTTCCTGGCTCACTCCCCCGCCGGCATCCGTGAAATCTTCCTCGGGAAACTCCTCGCCAGCCTCATCCCCGGGTACCTCACCACCGTGATCGGCTTCGGTGTGTACGCCCTCATCGTGAACACCATCGTGGGGCCGGACGTGGGGGGATGGTTCTTCCCCACCAGGCAGTGGTGGATCCTCATGCTCTGGGTGGTCCCGCCCTTCCTGGCGCTTACCCTGTCGCTCGTGTTGCGCCTTTCGGCCAAGGTGAAGTCCACCGCGGCGGCTCAGCAGGCCTCGGCGTTGGTGAGTCTCCCCTTGATCATCGTCGCCTATTCCCAGGCCACTGGCAGCCTCTACGGCGGCGACGCGGTGGCGTGGTACATCGGCGGCGTGGCCTGGCTCCTCGCCAGCGTGGCCCTCTGGCGTGGTGTCCGCTCGGTCACCCGGGCCCGGCTCCTCGGCGTGGCGGACGAGCACTGACAGCTCACCGGTTGGCGTCGTTGTCGAGCCAGGTACCCACGACGAGGGACAGGAACTCCGGCTGCGGGCGGAAGCCGAGCGAGGTGTAGAGGGGCTGGGCGTCATCGGTCTGCAGGCCGATGTGCTGGCCCGGTACGGCGGTGGCGAGCTGCCGCACCATCGCCGTGGCGATCCCCTGACGCCGATGGTGCGAGTGGGTCCACACGTCGAGGAGGTAGGCGTTGCAGACGCCGTCCGACAAGAGCCGCGCCATCCCGACGAGGTCACCGTCGGACCAAGCCAGCGCGACGTGCTGCGACTGCTCGAAGGACCGACGGAGGGCGTCGGGGGTACGTCCGTTGTCGAACTCGTCGGCGGCGAGGCTCGCTTTGGCCGCTTCCCAATCGACCCGGTGCAGCTCGTCATCGATGGGCCCGGTCATTGCGCCATGATGGCCGACGGGAGCGCAAACCTGCCACAGATCTGGTGAAATGATGTCCTATGGCTGATCTCGTCGTTCGCAATGCCCACCTCGTCGATGGCTCCGGGGCGCCGGGCCGGGCAGCTGATGTGGTGGTCACCGATGGGCTCATCGTGGCCGTGGAGGACGCCGGGGGGGCATCCACCGCCAGCGCCACGCGGGTGATCGACGCCGATGGGCAGCTCGTCACTCCCGGCTTCGTCGACGTCCACACCCACTACGACGCCCAGGTGACATGGGACCCCTACGTCACCCCCAGTTCGTGGCACGGGGTCACCACCGTGGTCATGGGGAACTGCGGCGTGGGCTTTGCGCCCGCTCGAGCCGATCGCCATGAGTGGCTCATCAACCTCATGGAAGGCGTGGAGGACATCCCTGGCTCCGCCATGACGGAAGGGATCACCTGGGAATGGACGAGTTTCCCGGAGTACCTCGATGCGGTGGAACGGATGCCCCGCGTGCTCGACGTGGGGGCCCAGATCGCCCACGGCCCCCTGCGCGGCTATGTGATGGGCGAGCGCGGCGCCGCCAACGAGGTCGCCACCGAGGCCGACCGAGTGGCCATGGCCGGGCTGGTCACCGAAGCGCTCGCCGCCGGTGCCCTCGGGTTCTCCACCAGCCGCACCCCCCTGCACCGCTCGAAGGCCGGCGAACTCGTGCCCGGCACCGGTGCCGCTCCCGCAGAGTTGTTCGCCATTGCCGATGGCATGGCGGCGGCGGGCCACGGCGTGTTTCAGTTCTCCCCCGACCACGCCCGTGTGCCGGTCGATGAATGGCCATGGATGAAAGAACTGGCGCGCCGCAGTGGCCGCACGGTGAGCATCAACCTCAACCAACCAGACCACGACCCGGAGGTGTGGCGCGAAGTGCTGCATCTGCTCGATGAGGCCGCCGACGAGGGCTTGCCGCTGGTGGCCCAGATCGCCGGTCGATCGATCGGGATTCTCTATTGCCTCCACGGCAGCCTGCACCCGTTGCTCTTTCACCCCGCCTACGCCGAGGTGGCCGATCTAGCAATGCCCGAGCGTCTGGCCGCCTTGCGGAACCCCGAACGCCGCCGGCGCATCATCGAAGACGTGCCCGACGACGGCGGCTTCTTTGCTCGTCAGGTGCTGGACAAACTCGACCGGGTGTGGCTCGTTGATGGTGCCAACATCGACTACGAACCCGCCCCCGCCACCGCAGTGGCCGCCCAAGCCGCCCAGCGCGGCGTGGCGCCGATGCAAGTGGTGCTGGACCAACTGACCGCCGATGACGGCAACGGCATGCTCTACGCACCGTTGTTCAACTACACCTACGGCGACTTGTCCATGACCCACGAGGCCACCCTGCATCCCCACACCCGCGTCGGCCTCTCCGATGCCGGAGCGCACTGCGGCGCTATCTGTGACGGCGGCACACCGACCTTCATGCTCACCCACTGGGCCCGAGACCGACACCGTGGCCCCACCATCCCCCTCGAATACCTCGTCCATCGCCAAACTGCGCAGACGGCCGCTCTCTACGGTCTCGGGGATCGCGGACGCATCGTGCCCGGGATGCGGGCTGATCTCAACATCATCAACTTCGCCGATCTTTCCTTTGGCCTGCCGCGCATGGCCTTCGATCTCCCGGCCCAGGGCCGCCGCTTAGTGCAGCGAGCCCGCGGCTACACGGCCACCTTCGTGGCGGGCACACAGACCGTGGCCGACGACGAATTCACCGGGGCCCTACCGGGGTGTTTGGTGCGAGGTCCTCGTTAGACCGAGCATGCCTGTACCGCCGCCACCAGCTCTTCGCTGCTGCGAAAATCAAAACCCGCCACCGCTTTGTGGGCGTAACGAATGATCCCGACGGCGTCGATCACGAACGCGGAGCGCCGGTACAGCCCCAGCGGCCCAAGGATCCGGTAGGCCTTACCCACCGCCTTGCCCGTGTCGGCGAGGAGGGGGAACCCGAACCCGCCTTGGCGTTCGGAGAAGGCCTCATGACTGGTCACCGACTGCGGGCTGATGGCGACCACCTGTGCACCGGCGGCGGCGAAGGACGCGATGTCGGCGGTGTAGGTGTTGAGTTGCCGTGTGCAAATGGGGGACTGGTCGCCGGGGTAAAAGACCAGCACCAGGGGTCGACCGCGGTACTCGGCGAGAGAATAGGTGCGGCGGCCCGCCGGGGTGTTGTCGCTGCCTAGGAGGGCAAAATCAGGGGCGACATCACCTACGGAGCTCATCGGGTGGCCGCGCTGGCGGAAGCGGAGGTGGTCAAGGGATTCGACAGGGGCCACCGGAGATAAACCATCGTCCATAACTTAGAACCAACGGCCCCGTCGTGGCATCACCACCTGCCGCGAGACCGACGGTCTCCTCGCCAAGCGAGTCGACGCCCCCTCGAAACCCCGATCCGAGGTCGCCGAGATCGTGGTGCTGCTGCCTGGCGCCATGCCGGCGCGACTATGGCGTATCTACCCACTCGGCAATGATCCCATCGGGGATATCGAAGTTGGCAAAGACGTCCTGCACATCGTCGTTGTCGTCGAGGATATCGATCAGGCGCAGTACCTTCTTGGCCGTCTCAGTCGTGCTGAGCGAGATCGACGCGGTGGGGACCATGGTGAGTTCCGACGAAGAGACCGCTACGCCACCGTCCTCCAGCGCGGTGCGCACGGCATGGAGATCAGATGCCCCCGTCGTGATACGCCACGCGTCGCCGTCATCGGCGATGTCTTCCGCCCCGGCCTCGAGCGCCAAGAGCATCAGGTCATCTTCCTCGGCGGACCGATCAACCACCACGACACCTTTGCGCTCAAACTGCCAGGCGACGGCACCGGGCTCGGCCATCGATCCCCCGTTCTTGGTGAAAAGATTCCGGATCTCAGCGCCGGTCCGATTTCGATTATCGGTCAGCACATCCACCAGCACAGCCACCCCGCCGGGGGCGTAACCCTCGTAGGTGATGGACTCATAGATCACGCCTTCGAGGTCGCCTATCCCCCGTTTGACCGCTCGCTCGATCGTGTCGATCGGCACCGACGCGTCACGGGCCTTCTGGAACATCGTGCGCAGGGTCGGGTTCATGTCGGTATCGCCCCCGCCTTCACGGGCCGCCACCTCGACCTGGCGGATCAGCTTGGCAAAAAGTTTGCCCCGGGCGGCATCCGCGGCACCCTTCTTGTGCTTGATGGTGGCCCACTTGGAATGACCGGACATCAGATCCCCTTCAAAAAATGGTCGTGAAAACGGAGGTCATCAGACAGCTCCGGATGAAACGCCGCCACCGTCACGCGGCCCTGTCGGCACAGCACCGGATGGCCATCGACAGTAGCGAGAACCTCCACCCCGGCCCCCACCCGCTCCACAAAAGGGGCCCGAATGAAAATGGCTCGAAAGGGACCACCAGGCAGGTCGCGCAGCAACAGATCGGCCTCGAAGGAGTCCACCTGGCGACCAAAGGCATTGCGGCGCACCGAGATGTCTACCGCCGCCAAACCGCGCTGGTCGGGTCGACCATCGAGGATCTCGCGGCCGAGCAAGATCATCCCGGCACAGGTCCCGAGCGTGGGCATCCCCCCCGCCACTCGCTCGGCGATGGGGGCGAAGAGCGCGGCGGACTCCAGCAGCATCGACATGGTGGTGGACTCACCCCCCGGGAGCACCAGCGCGTCAACACCGTCGAGTTCGCCGGGGGTACGTACCTCGACCGGATCAGCGCCGAGGGAGCGCAGGCAGGTCGCGTGCGCCATGAACGCGCCCTGCAGGGCGAGCACGCCTACCTTCACCTGGGGGCCTCGCGATGGTCATTGGACACCAGCGTAGAAGGCGATGAGAAGCCCTACCAGCCCCGATCGGCGAAGGTCGTCTCCAGCCCGTCGATTTCCAGGCCCGGCATGGCCGCCCCCAACCCGCGAGACACCTTGGCGATGATGTAGGCATCGGAGAAGTGCGTGGTGGCTTCCACGATGGCCTTGGCCCGTCGAGCGGGATCATCAGACTTGAAGATGCCCGACCCAACGAACACCGACTGTGCCCCGAGTTGCATGGCCAATGCCGCATCGGCGGGCGTGGCCAGACCGCCAGCGCAAAACAGGGGCACCGGCAACTGCCCGGTTTCGGCCAGTTCTTGCACCAAACCGATCGGTGCTCCAAGCCGCTTCGCCCAGTCGTAGAGTTCGGCCGAATCGGCCTGGGTGATCTTGCGAACATCGCCCAAGATCGAACGCAGGTGCCGGACAGCTTCCACCACGTTCCCGGTGCCCGCCTCGCCCTTGGAGCGCAACAAGCAGGCCCCTTCGCTGATACGGCGGAGGGCTTCGCCAAGGTTGGTAGCACCGCACACGAACGGCACGGTGAAGGCCCACTTGTCGATGTGGTGGGCTTCGTCGGCGGGGGTGAGCACCTCCGACTCATCCACGTAGTCCACTCCGAGCGCTTCGAGCACCTGGGCTTCAACGAAATGCCCGATCCGGGCCTTGGCCATCACCGGAATCGTGACCACCGCTTTGATGCCTTCGATCATCTCCGGATCGGACATGCGGGCCACACCCCCGTCGCGCCGGATGTCCGAGGGCACCCGCTCCAGGGCCATCACCGCTACCGCACCGGCGTCCTCCGCCACCTTGGCCTGCTCAGGATTCACGACATCCATAATCACGCCGCCCTTCAGCATCTCCGCCAAACCACGTTTCACGCGGCTGGTGCCAGTTTCGTGGGTGGCCGGTCGGGAGACAGCGTCAGACATACCCCCGATGGTATCGCTGCTGAATGGAAATGCCGAAGCCATTACCACGCCGATCAGAGGCGAACAGCGCCACCGGGGGACGGCAGGGCCAGCCAGGTGCGGCCCGGGGTGAGCAAAATTGGATTCCCGTCGATGTCGGTAAAAGTGGTGACCGCTTCGATGGATGGCTTCTTCCAGCGACCCTGCACCAGACCGGGCTTGCTGAGCCCCCCGCCAGTGAGCACCCAGGCCTCGCCTTCTCCCACCGTCTGCGCCTCGGGGATGGCGTTGCCAAACTGGTCGTTCACATCGCTGCCGATGTAATCAACGAACTGGATGATCACATTGGCAGGTGCTACCTGCACCCCGGCCGCATCAACATGGGGGGTGCCCGACTGCGTCCGGGCCCACCCGGATCCGTTCCAGCGGTATTCCACCGGGGCGCTGCCACCGCGGGATCCGAAGGTGATGCGTACGCCCACCGCGTCTTCGAGAAAGGCGGTAGCCATGCCCGGCTTCCGAAAGGAGAACAAGGCCGGCGGAGGGCTCGAACCCTCCGCCCCCAACGCCGCGATGGCGTCGGTGGACTTGAGCATGAGGTTGCTGGGCGCGGACCGGCTTCGCTCCCGATAGTACTCCCCCGGCAGGGCGTCGTAACCAACATCCACCAGATTGGCGTTGCGGATCCGTCGAGCAAACGTGGGGTTCGCCCCACTCCACGCGAAGTAGGGACGGTTGAGGTCAGAGACGATGGCGATGTCGGAGGTGCGAGCCGAACGCACCGGACCTACCGGCGCCGCAGGGGTGGACTGAAACACCGCCAGCAGTCGAGTTACGGAGCCTTCCACACGCTCCTCGTAAACAACATCGGCTTCGTTGATCCCGCTTTGGGGACGCGCCTTGGGTTCCCCGTTATCGATCTTCACAACCAGCGCGGGACGTGAAAGCCGATCGCCGTAATCCCCCGCCAGGCCCGTCAGCGCCGCCACCGGCTGGGGAATGGTGGTCGGCACCGTGGTGGTAGCCGCCGCGGTGGGCGGGGGAGTGGCCTCGGAATCGCCCCGGGACACGAGGGCAAACACGACACCTCCGAGAACGATGGCGCCAGCGCCTACTGCTGCTGCGATGCGTTGATTTCGGGTTTCGAGCACCCCAATTGTCTACAGCTCCCGCAGCAACGCTATGCGCTCTTCGATCGGTGGGTGGGTATCGAACATCCGGTTGACCTTGCCCTTGCGACCCAGGCTGGTCTCAATGGCCTGAGGCTGTTCGATCCAGAGGTGTGCGGTGGCGTGAGAGATGGAGCGCACTTCGGTGTTGTCGTCCCGCAGTTTCTCCAACGCCGAGATCAGCCCCGGTGGGAACCGGGTCAACTCCACGCCCGAGATGTCGGCGAGGCTCTCGCGCTGTCGGCTCACCGACGCCTGCAGCGCCCGGGCGATCAAGGGCGAAAAGATCAGGAACACGAAGCCGATGACGGCGAGCAACGATGCGACCCCGGCGCTGTCATTGGACCTCCGATTACTACGACTGGACCAGAACATCATGTTCACGCCCACATCGGTGATGATGGCGATGATCCCCACCATCGTGACCACCAGAGTGGACACGAGGATGTCGTAGTTCTTGATGTGGCTCAGTTCGTGGGCGATCACCCCTTCGAGTTCAACTCGGTTCATCCGCTCGAGCAGTCCGGTGGTTACCGCGATGGCAGCATGCTTCGGGTCGCGTCCGGTGGCGAAGGCATTGGGGGCGGAGTCCTCCACCACATAGACGCGCGGCTTCGGCAGGCCACCGGCGATGCAGAGACCTTCCACGATGTTATGGAGGCGCTGGTACTCCTCTGGTGATGCCGGCTTGGCCTTGCTCACGCGCAGGGCGATGGCATCGGACTTCCAATAGGACAAGGCCGCTGAGCCCCCCGCCAAGAGCAGCGCAATGATGCCGAAGTAGATCCCTCCGCCCAAGAGGAGGTTGATGACCTGCAGCACCAACGCCACCAGGAGGACGAACACCACCACAATACCGATGGAGCGGCGCTTGTTCTGAGCGATCTGGTCGTACACGACGAAGGAACTTTCGGATCAGGGGGTGGTGGGGGTAACCGGCGGCGTCGTGGTTCCGGCGGCAGGGGTAGTTCCGAAGTCAACGACCACCGCAGCGCTGGCCAACTCCTCTACCTCGAAGTACTCCCGGGCGACAAAGCTGAACTTCCCGGCGATGGCGTTGGCCGGGAAGGTCTGGATACGGGTGTTGTACTTCAGCACGCTGTCGTTATAGAACTGGCGCGAGTAGGCGATCCGGCTCTCGGTGCCGGTGAGTTCCTCTTGCAGGTTCAAGAAGCCGGTATTGGCCTTGAGATCGGGGTACGCCTCGGAGAGAGCAAAGATGGACTTGAGCGCCCCGGTGACCATGTTCTCGGCGGCGGCTTGGCCCGTCGGACCCGACGCCGCCATGGCGGCGTTGCGAGCCTGGACAACACCCTCCAGCGTTTCTTTTTCGTGGGACGCGTAGCCCTTGACGGTCTCCACGAGGTTGGGGATGAGGTCGTAGCGACGCTTCAGTTGCACATCGATCTGCGCCCAGGCGTTCTCAATCCGGTTCCGCATCGACACCAAACCGTTGTAGGTGATGATCACATAGAGGGCGAGGAGAACCACCAGCGCTAGGAGTATCCAAAAGCCCGCCATACCAAAACGCCTTTCGTCGAAGGATGCTCACTGTATACCGGCCCCAACCATCTCCCTCCGTGGGTCAGTCGGCCAGCACGCTCCGGTAGATCTCCACATAGCGGCTCGCCAACGATGCCATCGAAAGCGTCTCGGCCCGCCGCTTTCCTCCCGCCACGAGGTTCGACCGGACCAGATCGTCGTCGACGACCCGCTGAAGGGCCTTGGCCAGCCCGACGGCGTCGCCCACGGGAGCGAGCAGCGCATCAACCCCATCGGTGGCGACGTTGCGATGGCCGGTCAAGTCCGAGGCCACCAAGGCACAGCCTGAGGCCATCGCCTCCAGCAGCACCATCCCGAAGGACTCCCCTCGCACCGACGGTGAGCAGTAGACGGTGCAGCCCCGCAGGCGCGCATTGCGCTCCTCATCACTGATGCGTCCGAGCCATTCAATGCGGGAGTCGCCCCCGAATCGCTGCCGTAACGCCGCGCTCTGCGGACCCTCACCCCCGACCCACAACCGAACGTCTTGCGGCAGGTACGCCATCGCGTCGAGGAGCACACGGAGGCCCTTACGCGGTTCGTGCCGACCCAAGAAGAAGATGGTGGGTGCCTCGATCGGGTGGGCCTCGCCTCCGGCAAAGCGATCCAGTTCCACGCCGTTGAAGACCAACTCGAACTCCCCGCCCAGGGCGTCTTGCGCCAGGGTGAGCGCGTCGGGAGACACCGCGCAGCGGCGGTTGAGTTTGCGCGCCATCCGCCGCAGAGCCCATCCCATCACCCGATAACCGGCACTCTCGCCGGCGGCGTGGAAGGTGCCGACACTCGGCGCGTCGGCAAAGAGCAACGTGGTCATGCAGGGTCCGGGGGCGAAGGGCTCATGCAGATGGACGAGTTCGAACCCTTCGTCGCGCAGCGCCCGGATCGTGCGCAACTGGGCGGAGGGATCGGGGGCTAACGGTGCCACTGAACCGTTGGCCACCGCCGGCACACTGCGCCCCAATGGGGTGACCCCAGCATCCGGCGGCGGACCATCGCATGGACCCAATACCCGAACCTCGTGGCCCAAGGTTCGCAGCGACCGGGCTAATCCCAGCACCTGGCCTTGCACACCACCGGGGATGGTCAATGAGTAAGGGCAGACCAATCCGACGCGCACGGGTTCAGATTACCTCGCTTGGTCGCTGGGCCAATTTGGCTGCAGCAGGTGCCACTGCTCCGGGGCGCGACGAATGAGATCTTCAAGCCCGTGGGCTAGGTCTTGGGTGACGCGCTGCACATCTTGGCGAAATTTGCCCTGGCGGGTCGTGTCGAGCGGCGGTAGCACCACGCTGCGCCGGGAGTGCGGTCCATCGAAGTAGATCGCCGTGGGCAATAGGGCCGCACCCGTGCGCAGCGCCAGCGTGGCGGGGCCGCCGGGGAGGGTGGTTCTCTCACCGAAAAACTCCACCTCGGGGCCAGTGCCGGCGAGATCGCGGTCGCACAACAGGGCCAGGGTGTGATTGGCCTTCAGCGCCCGGGCGGTGGCCGCCCCGGCCTCAGGACCGAGCGCCACGACCTCGAACCCGAGCGCCTGGCGTAGTTCCACGAACCAGTCGAACAGGGCGGGGGGTTCCAGTCGCTCCACCACTGCGGTGACACGACGTTGTCGTACCTGGGTTATCCAAAAGCCACCCCACTCCCACCCACCGAGGTGGGGCATCGCCATGATGGCGCCGTTCCCCTGCTCCAGGGCCCTATCGAGTCGTTCCCATCCATCGGGGACGAAGCCGGCGTTGATGGCGGCAGGAGCCATCCCGGGGAGACGAAACGATTCTTCGAAGTAGCGGGCATAGCTCTCGAAGGTATGGTTGGTGAGGTGCCGAAGCCGGGCCTCGGAGAGCGACGGGTCAATACGGAGCAGGTTCCGACGCACCTGAGCCCGCCGTTGCCGAGCGAGGTGCCCCGCCGCTCGGCCAAGGACGCGCGCTCCGGCGGCGGCGGCGGGCGGCGGGAGCCAACGCGCCACCCGGGCGGCGAGTTGGTACGCGGGGGTGACGGCGTCGGCCACGACGACGGCAGTGGGGCGCTAGCGGCGCGTGATGCGCGGCTGCCGGCGCCAGGCCCGCTCGGTAGGACGAGCGGCGCGGCGGGCCTTCCACCGGCTCGGCGGCCCGATCGGACCCACTTGGCTGGCTTGACGCCATACCTTCACGAAGCGTTGGGCAGCCGTGAACAAGGTGAGCACCAACATGATCCAGAGGATCGGGATTAGGAGCGAATCGAACAGCAGGCCGATGCCCAGGGCCATGAGTCGTTCGGCTCGCTCCATGAGGCCACCGCGAGCGTCGAACCCGAGGGCCTCGGCTTTGGCTCGCTCGTAGGAAACGAGCATCGCACCCGCCAGCACCGCAAGAGGAAGCACGGCGATGCGACCAGGATGGGTGGAAGCCAAGTACCAGGCCACGCCACCGAGCAACATGGCATCGGCGACGCGATCAGCAACGGAGTCGAAGAAGGCACCCCGCGGGCCAGCGGTTCCCGATGCCTTCGCCACCGCACCATCGAGCACATCGGGCAGCGCGCAGAGGAACAAAAGCACGAAGCCCCCCCGAAGGGCACCATTGGCGATCGCCAGCGACGCGGCCGCCGCCATCACAACACCGGCGATGGTGAGGTGGTCGGCGGTGATCCCGGTGCGGCGAATGTTCGCCCCCACCGGCTTGAGCCGCACTTCGAAGTTCGATCGCCAGCGTCCGTCGAACATCTGGTCCCCTCAGGGTTGGAAGATGGATTGCGTATTCACGTTACCCGGCGGTGGGATCAGAGCCCTGCATCGCGGCGCAGGGAGCGCAGAATCCCGGCCCAGCGCGGATACATCAGATGATGGGAACCGCCGCTGAAGAGGTCGAGAACCGCCATGGGGAGACGCGAGACAAGCCAGGATCCCACCAAGGGAGGCGACAGGCCGTCGGCCCCGCCGTGGAAGGTGCGCACGGGGGCGTTGATCCGGCTCAGGTCGAGCCCCGGTTCGAACTGCAGGACAATGTCGTGCTCGACACCGCCCCGGCCCCCCTCCACGCTCGCCGCCAGGGCCTGGGCTAGTTGCTCAGCAGCACCCGGAACCTCCGCCAACTCGGCTCGGCCCCGCTCCCCGGCCCCCTCGAGGACATGGGCCAGGGCTAGTGCGGGGGTGAGCGGATCGGGCACCAGGAACGGCGCTATCTCCGCCGCCACGGCGGTAGCGGATTCGGTGAGGGCAAACTCCACGAACTGGCGCCGCCCCGGCGCCAGCGCGGCCAGCAGGTCGGGGTCCCGGTACGCCTCGATGGGAGGGACCGGCGCCACCAAACCGAGTCCGATCACGCGATCTCCCAGTACGGTGGCCGCCGCCAGGGCATACAGACCACCGCTGGACCAGCCGAGCATCAGGGTCTGGCGCAGGCCGAGGTGATCGAGCAGGGCGGCGATGTCGTGGCCGAGGCTCACCAGCGTGGCGCCGGGGTGGGGGTCGCTGGTTCCCGCCCCCGGACGATCCACCGCCAGGAAGCGAATCCCCGCCGAGGCGGCGAGCTGGTCGTCGGGGTGACGCGCCAGGCGTGAGTCGGGGGTGCCGTGGAGGTAGACGAGGGGCACTCCGTGGGGGTCACCCACGTCGTCGAAGGTCAATCGACGTCCGTCGGCCAGCACGATCTGAGACGATTCGGGCATCGCTTGAGCGTAGGGCCCCGGCGCCTTTCGGGCAGACTGGACCATGGACTGTGTTGGCCACCGACCTCGCTCGCCCTGGCACCCCCATCCTCGCGATACCACCGGGGCCCGCTGACATGGCCGCCCGCCCGCCGGCCGATGCCATCGTTGCCCTGCGGTCGATGGAGCGCCGCTGGCGTCACCTCTTGGCTCCCGACGGCCCCGATGACCAGGGGCGCCACGATGCCGCCCACACCATCACCAGCGACGGCCACTCCCCACTTGATCACCTCGCCGCCGCCACTCGCACCTTCATTTTCCACGGTCGAGCCCTCGAGCAAACCCTCATCGACGACGAGCCGCTCCTGCACCCCGGCGTGGCGGACCCCGCCGAGCGGGAGTGGCCCCCGGCGGAGGGGACCGTGGCGGAGAAGTTAGCGGAGTTGGCCTGGGCGTCCGACCACTTGGCTACCCGTGCGACCCACGTCGAGGCGGACGCATGGCGGCGGATCGGACGCGTGGCCGGGCACCCCAGCGTCACCCCCACCGCGCTGGCTTTGTTGTGGCAGGCCGTGGACGCGGGGGTCGATCACCTCCGCGCCGCCGAACGAGGCCTAGCCGAGGCGCTACCCCCCCGGTAGGGACGCTCC
>SHVB01000007.1 GCA_009694375.1 Acidimicrobiia bacterium | reverse complement strand
ACTCATGATTACCACCTACGAATTCCTCGCCACCTGGATGCGAGCCCGGTTCTCCGACAGCGACCGTGGCGCAGCCATGGTGGAGTACGCCCTGCTCGTCGCCCTCATCGCCGTGGTCTGCATCGTCGCCATTACCACCATCGGTACTAACTCCAACGGCAAATTCAATTCCGCCGGGTCGAGCCTCAACTGACCCACTCGACGCACGCCAAATAGGGCCGGGCAGCAGCCCGGCCCTATTTCGCGTGCCCCCCCGATTTCCGGTTTACTCGACTAACAGGTATCGACGGATCCGGCGAGGCTGACTCCTCGCCGGCATGCCAATAGCCAGTTGTCGTCCTGAAACAGGATTCGCCACCGGGCATCTGCTGTGACTACCAGAGCGAGGGGGCTCGAACGTGGTATCGCCGCCAGTTCGATGTCGTACGTCTCAAGTCTACTGAGCACATCAGGACTCACTTGGAAGAATGATATCGCCGCCTCTGAAGCCTCGGCCGGGAACATGTCATAGCGATCGTCAGAAAACACCCGTCTACCCGGGCCGTACACGAACTCTAGGAAGTTGCCAACGATGTCTGGAGCTGCCATTCGATGCTCCGATAGATCGATCTCGTTTCGCTCCAGATAGGCCAATGCATCCACCGGCATGGCAGCGAAGTCCATGGTGGGCTGGGCTAGACGAACAAGAACGACCATCCCAGCCAGGGCCACACCACCGAGACTTGTCAAACGGGCCGCCCAGGTACGGTCCTCGGAATTGATTCCCCCCAGGCCAGCCAAACCCAATGCCATCGATGGGGCTAGGGCTAGGGACGCCACGGCGAGGTTCCGCGAAGCGGTTAACGCCGTCACCGTAAAAACCGCAGTAATCAGAGCACTGCGATAGCGCGGGCGGCGCACAAGGAGCACGATTGCCAGTAGGACCTGGAGCAGAAAAGCTCGGTCGTGAAGGCTCACGAAGCGCGGGGCTTGCCACTCAATCACATGGGAGAGCAGATCCTGACTACTCAGCAGCGTGAAGGGGAACAACAACACGCCTGGCCCCAGCGGGCCGACCGCACCGAGCAAGAGGCCCGGGACGAGCCAGCGCAGGCAGCGCAACTCCACCGCCGGGGTCTCACCATCCAGACGAGTCCCTACCGCCGCCACCAGCAGGTACACCATGCCGAGCGGGTAGGAACCGTGCGTATTCGCCCACAACCACCCCAGAGGAGCAAGCCACATCGGATTGAGGCGCCCCTCGGCGGCCAGCACCACCAGCCCAAAGGCAATCAGGCCCAACATGTATGGTCGCTCGGTCCACAGTCCCGCTCCGACTGTCACCATGAGAGCCCCAACCAAAAGTCGTGCCAACAATCCCCCGGCGGGGCGCAAGAGATGCCACACCAATCCGATAAGGACTGCGGCCACTAACCCCATCAACAGGCGCACCCCACCTAAGCCGCCGATACGCTCGACGCTGGCGTAGAGCAGCGAGGCAAGCCAACTTTGCACAACCCAGGGCTCACCCGCTGCGGTAAAGGTATACGGGTCCGACACCGGGACCGAGCCAGAAGCAAGGATGATGCGCCCGGTAGCCAAATGGGTCATAAACGAGTTGTCCGCCAAGGAACGCAGTCCGATGGACGCCCCCCCGACACTCACCAACGCCACCCCGACCGCTCCGCCGATCGAAGGATGAGTGAAGCGCCAAATCATTCCCCGATGCTGGGGCTCAACATCCAAGGCTCAGGCCTCAGAGGGTCTTTGAAAGATTCAAGAACGCGGGACCGATGACAACCACGAACAGGGCTGGAAAAATGCAGAAAACCATCGGAATGAGCATCTTCACGGGCGCTTTTTGGGCTCGCTCCTGAGCCAGCTGGCGCCGTTTGACCCGCATCTCGTCGGCCTGAGACCGCAGCACCCGGCCGATCGACACTCCGAAGGTGTCGGCCTGGATGATGGCGAGGACGAAGGAGCGAATCTCCGGCAGGTTGATACGAGCCTCCATCGCTCGCATCGCATCAGAACGGGTGGCGCCAGCCCGTACTTCCCCCAACATTCGGGCAAACTCATTGGTGAGGGCGCCCGGTACAGACGCCACCGTGCGGTCGAGGGCTTGCTCGAAGCCGAGGCCAGCCTCAACACTGATCACCAGGAGATCCATCACATCAGGGAGCCGCCGACGGATTTCGTACTGACGCTTCGCAATTTTGCGGTTGAGCGAATTATCGGGGCCCATGATGAGGCCAGCGACAACGACCAAGGTAGCCGCCAACCGAGGCAGACCCCCGACCGGCATCTTGACATAGACCGAGTAGCCAACAAGCGGAGCGAGCGCGACGGTAAGCACTCGTACAGCCTGGAATCGGTCGAATGCCTGAGGCTCGGGGGTACCAGCGGAAATAAGTTTCTGCCGAATAGTGTCGGCATACCCGAGAGGCGTCCATCGTTTACCGATGGCGGATAGTCCGCTAAAGATTGGAGCGAAAGCTCGATTTGGCAGGGAATCGAGCAGTTCACGCTCTCGAACCGACTCAATCTCGTAGTCACCCAACTGCCGCAGCGAAGCCCGGATAGATGCCTTCTCCTCCGCTTGGCTTCCGACAACATAAAGAATCAGGCCGAGACAGGCCCCGATGCCCACGATTCCGATGATCAACATGCGCACCCTCGCAGATTCAGTAGCATCAGATGTCGATCTGGATGATCTTTTTCATCCAGATGCCGCCCACGAGCATTAACAGGAGCCCACCGCCCACCAACATGTTTCCGAGTGTCTCCTCAAAGAGCGGGGCGATGTATGAAGGGTTCGAGATCCAGATAAAGATGCCCACGCCAAAGGGCAACGCAACCAGGACATAGGCGCTCATTTTACCCTCCGCCACCAACGCATTCACATCCCGCCTGAGTCGCTCCCGTTCGGTCATCGTCTCCCCGACCGTTACCAGCAACTCAGCTAGGTTGCCGCCGACCTCACGCTGAATCCGGATGGCCATCGTGGCCCACGCAAAGTCGCCTGAACCGGTGCGCTTCGCCACCCCATCGAGGCACTCTTCCAGCGGCCGGCCAAGCCGGGCCTCGGTCACCACCCGGCGGAGTTCTCGTCCCATCGGTTCGGATACTTCCTGTGAGACGGCCTCGATGCCCTGCATGAGGGAGTAGCCAGCTCGCAGAGTGCTCGCCATCAATTGCAGCGTGTCGGGGAGTTGAGCGTTGAAGGCTTTCTGTCGTTTCGTGGCCAGCCGAAAGAGAAGCGCGATAGGTGCCAAAGCTACGAACAAGGCTAAGAACAGGCCGGTAAACCCGCCCAGCAGTACCACTGCACCAATTCCGAAGATCACAATGACTGCGCCGTAGAAAAAGAGCGCCTCGGCCGCTCGCAGCGGAAGATTGGCCTGCTCAAGTCGACGCTCCACCGTAGCGAGCAACCCTTGACGTCTCGCAAGATTTTCGGTGGCGGAGACGGCACGCTTGAGCACTTGGGTTGTGACCAACGAAGGACGTTTGCCCTCGTCCTCGGTGTCGTCGCTGGGCGGAACGTAATCCCCTGAATACGGGAGGAGCGCGTCCGTCAAGGACTTGTCGCCCGAAAAGAAGATGTTGCCAACGGTGTAGATCAACAACACACCGGCAATCAAGGCAAACGCAACCCCTAACGTGAGCCCCAGTTGACCTCGGAAAAACGCGGGGCCGCCAGGCGCGGCCACCACCTGGGGTCGCAAACCACTTGATCCGGCCTCTATTGAGCCGGAAACGTACTCGGCTGATGTCTGCGTCGAGCCAATGGTCAGCGTGATCGGCACCACACCGCGGGTCTCAACTGCGGGAAAATCAACCACGTATTGCTTCCGCAGGGTGGACTGAACATCCTCGAATACGGCGCCAACCGAGCCCGCATCCCGAGCCGTGCTCTGGCTGCCGCCAGTTTCACGGGACATGGCGGACAGGCTCTCAAACCCTGGGTTAGCTACCCCGATCGCAAAGAGGGCCGCATCGGCCTCTTCCAGTGCACCGAGCGCCTCCGATTCCGTCGCAACCGAGCCGGCATCCCCCCCATCGGAAAACACCACGACGTTACGTTGGAGCTCACGATCTCCGAAGAGTTCCCCCGAACGCACGAGCGCGTCGTACAGGACGGTGGTAGGCCCGAGCGAGATCTTCTCTATGGCGGACGTCAGCAATTCCTTGTCAGTCGTAAAATCCTGTTCGACACGTATGGCGGAGTTGAAGGACACCACTGCGATCTGATCCGTGGCCGCCTTTTCGTCAACGAAGGCGCGGGCCGCTTCTTTCACCCGCTCGATCAGGGCGTCGTCCGCCATGGACTGTGACGCATCGATCAGGAGCACGATTCCGAGCGCCTGCTGGTCTTCGAGCGGAACCGCCTCGCTGGAGTCGACAACCTCGCCAGCCTGGCGAACCACCAAACCCCCCACATCCTCGCGGTCCCCGCTGTAGGCGAAGGTGACCTTGACCTGGCCGTTGCCGGTGGCATCCACCTGGCGGACTTCCAACGTGATGGGATCCTGGGCCGATGCCATCCCTGCCGACGTTATGGAGGCGAGAGCAACTACCGCGAGAAGAGCCAAGGCAACTTTTCGCATCAAACGCCCCCGGCCCGGCGGGCAAAGGCCTCTGGTTGAAAAACTTCCGGTCCGAGTCGAATCCCCAAATCAGCCAACTTCTCCGTGAACTTCGGCCGCACACCGGTAGCCTTCAAATGACCATTGAATCGACCGTGCTCGTCGATGCCCATACCAAAATCAAAAAGGAACACGTCCTGAAGGGTGATCACGTCTCCCTCCATTCCCTGGACCTCTGTCACGTGGGTAATCCGACGAGTGCCATCGCGCAGTCGAGTGAGGTGCACGATGAGATCAAGAGCGGATGCCATCTGTTCACGAATGGCACGAATGGGAAGATCGAATCCCGCCATGAGGGTCATCGTCTCGATCCGAGACAACGTATCCCGTGGGCTGTTGGAGTGAATGGTCGTGATTGAGCCGTCGTGTCCCGTATTCATGGCCTGAAGCATGTCCAACGCCTCGCCGCCACGACACTCGCCCACGACCACTCGGTCGGGACGCATCCGCAACGCATTCCGCACTAGGTCACGGATCGCCACGACACCCTTGCCCTCGATGTTCGGCGGCCTGGCTTCCATTGCCAACACGTGATCCTGGTGGAGTTGCAGCTCCTTGGCATCCTCAATCGTCACGATGCGTTCATCGGTGGGGATAAAGGAGGACAGCACGTTGAGGGTGGTGGTCTTGCCGGTGCCCGTACCGCCCGACACGATGACGTTGAGACGGCCCACTACACAGGCCTGGAGAAAACGGGCGGATTGCGCGTTCAGCGTGCCGAAACGGATCAGATCATCGATCTGATAGGGGTCCGCGGCGAACTTGCGAATCGTAAGAAAGGGACCCCCGATGGCCAATGGATGGATCACCGCGTTGACTCGGGAGCCATCCGGGAGACGAGCGTCCACCATCGGAGTTGATTCGTCGATACGCCGCCCAACCTGGCTCACGATTTTATCGATGATCCGTCGAAGATGGGGCTCATCCACAAAACCGGCTTTGGTCTTCTCGATCCGCCCGGACCGTTCGACGTACACCGAATACGGACCGTTGACCATGACCTCGGTGACCTCTTCGTCTTTCAGAAGGCGGTCGATCGGCCCGTAACCGAGGATGTCATCGGACACATCTTGGATCAGTTTCGCCTTGTCGGCAGCCGACATCGGTGAGCGCTCAAGGGCCATCGCCGCCTGGAGTTGCTCGTGGACTCGGCGACGCAACTCGTCTTCAGAGAGGCGCTTGTCGTAGAGAACGGGACCTAGTTCCTCGATGAGATGGTGGTGGATCCTCTGGCGGAGTTCGTCCAGCACTGGGTCGCGCCGAGTGGGCTCCGATGAGGCCGCCTCCGGATCTACCTGATGTAAGCGTTTGTAAAGGCTCATGGTCCCTTTCCTCCTCAGACCTAACGTCGACGACCGTCCGACAAGAACATCCTGGCAAGCTGTTCAATCGACTTCGCCACTCCCGACCTTGGCGCATCAATGACTACTGGAGTGCCTTTGTTCACCGATTGAGGTACAACCACATCGCTGGGGATAAGCGCTTCGGCCTTGATCTGAAGGGTCTTTTCGACCTCGCTCACGTCGAGCTTGACCTTTGAGTTCGCCCGATTCAGTACGAGGTGGACCTTCTCCATTGGCAAGTTGAGCAGCCGCAGGGTCTGGAGGCCGATCTTGACGTTCTTGATATTCGGAATATCCATCCCGGCCATCAGGAGGATTTCGTCACTATCTTCGATAATGGCAAGAACCACCTCATTGAAGTAGGCGGGGGTATCGATAACCACAAAGGAGCAGAACGTGCGCAAGATGGCCACGATCTGCATGATCTCTTCCGCCGTGATCTGTTCGGCGAAGGATGGCTCCAGCGGGGCCGGAAGAATCAGCAATCCCGAGGGCTGGTGGCGCAGCAGGTACTGCTGGAGGAGCTCGGCATCGAGTCGATCGAGGGACCCGACGGCATCCACGATCGTGTGGTGGGGGGCCAAACTAAGCATGACGGCGATATCGCCGAACTGTAGGTCTGCATCAACCAACACGACTGGTTTATCGCTGCGTCGGGCCAGCACCGTGGCCAGATTGACGGCCAGCACCGACTTCCCTGCGCCACCCTTGGTGGAGAACACGGTGAGAACCTTGGCCCGGTCGCCCTCCAGTCCATCGCTGGCGGAAATCCCACCCCGCTCCTGGTCGGCGCCACGGGCCTGATCCCGGACGAGCGAAGCCGAACCCAGTGTTTCCGAAACCCTCACCACCGCCGCCATCAGTTGATCGATGGTCACCGGCGCAGCCAGTACGTCTTTCACGCCTGATCGCAGGGCTACCTGGAGCAGTTCGGTAGACAGCTCGTCCGTGACGAGGATCGCGGCCACCTCCGGGTGATCAGTCAGGAACGGCAGGATCTGACCAATCCCTTCTGTGCTGGCAAAGGAGGGACCGAGCAACAACACCAATGGCCCACCATCGGTGCTCAAGGTGAGTTCCTGAACTGATGCCAAAGACTCCGCGGGACCCGTAAGTTGACCCATGAGCAGGGAGCGAGCCGAGGGGTCAGCCTCAAGAACGATGAGAGGTACCTGATGGAGCGGGTTCGTAGCGATGTCAGCGGTCCTTCGAAGCTGTCGTGTGAGTCGGGATTCCGCCGGAGGAAACACTAGGAGGGCGGACGCCCTTCGGGGCCATAGGGCGTCACCTGACCGGGAGCCTCGCCCGGTAATGGCGCCGCGGTGTCAAGAGGCGGAAGAGGAGTGGGCTGATAATCCTTGGGGACCAATGTGAGGTAGAAGTCCGATCCGGCCACTGAGGCTATGCGTTGGGCAGCCTCGGCAGGCACTGCGAAGGTAATCAGGCCCGAGGAAATCCCGGTCGCCACAGGAGATCCGTCCGGAGTGGTAACGGCAGTCTCACCGGGCTCAAGTTTACGGTCCTGACCCACGGCGAGAATCTGAATCTTCTGGTAGAGGAAGCGGGCCGGCCGGGAGTAGACGGATGCGGCACCTTGGAGGTCCGAGTTCACCAGCATGTTCACGAAGTCACCGGGCACGAGTAGTGCCGCCACTCCATGAACCTGATCGACCGATATCGTGATGGCCACTTCGTTGTTCTTCAGAAGACTCGAGAACGACGAGAGAGATTCGGCCTGGGACACAAAATTATTTCCGACCACAATCGCATTGGCAGGCAAGTCTGAGATGGCCACCAAGCCCTCGATCTGACGCGGATCGGTGATGGCCGTAGCCGGGAGGTACTCCTTGGAGATGATGTCCTGTTCAATGAGACCCTGGGCAAAGGCTTCGTCGCCAAAGGTTCCTTTAGGAATGTCCTGAACGATCTTGAACATCTCGACTCGCTCAACATTGCGGTTGGCGTTGTCTTCAATACCGCCGACGTAAGTGTAGAGGGCAAAGGCCGACAAGAGCCCCACCACAACCGCCACTATCAGAATCAAAGTCCGTCGAGAACCCACGCATTCCTTCTTTCGCTGCGGTCAGTTGCAGTATCGGGCGTAGGTTACCCGCACCTTGAACACTACATCAGGATGCATTGACGTCACGGCGTCTGCTCATCGGAAGGCTACCCGCAAAACTACTCCGAGACGTCGTCAACTTCGACCACCGACGCAGCCTCGGTCGGCGCGGCGGAATCCACAAAATACTCGGCCCAGGCCGCCTCAGCTTCCTCGGAGTGCTCGATGGCGGGGCCGACGTAGTTGCCTTCGCTGTCGTACATCTGTTCCCCAAAATGATCCTGGTACTCCGCCGCCACCACGCCGCCCTCCGCGGCCTGCTTGATCGAGAGGCTGATGCGGCGACGCTGGAGGTCCAGATCGATGATCTTGACCCACAGCTCCTCGCCGGGAGTCACGACCTGCTCCGGCAGTTCCACGTGATGAGCCGACATCTCTGAGATGTGCACGAGGCCTTCGATCCCTTCCCCCACCTGCACAAAGGAGCCGAAGGGCACCAACTTGGTGACCCGGCCGTACACGAGTTCCCCGGCCTGATGGGATGTGGCGAACTCCTGCCATGGATCCTGCTGCGTGGCCTTGAGGGACAGGCTGATCCGTTCACGCTCGAGATCGACCTCAAGTACCTGGACGCTCACCTCGTCGCCGACCGCAACGACCGAACCGGGGTGGTCCACGTGCTTCCATGAAAGTTCAGATACATGGATCAGGCCGTCCATACCTCCCAGGTCGACGAACGCACCGAAGTTCACGACGCTGGATACGACGCCATCACGCACCTCACCCGGCTTCAGATTGGCCAAGAAGTCTTCGCGTTGCTCCTTCTGGGTCTCCTCCAGCCACCCCCGTCGAGACAGGACGACGTTGTTGCGGTTCTTGTCGAGTTCGATGATCTTCGCTTCGACCATCTTCCCGATGTAAGGCTGCAGGTCCCGCACCCGACGGAGCTCCACGAGAGAGGCGGGGAGGAAGCCGCGTAGTCCGATGTCGACGATCAGGCCACCCTTCACGACCTCAATAACCGGACCGGTGACGACGCCATCTTCTTCCTTGACGCGCTCGATATCTCCCCAGGCCCGCTCGTACTGGGCCCTCTTCTTAGACAAGACGAGGCGACCCTCCTTGTCCTCCTTGGTGAGAACGAGCGCCTCGATCTTGTCGCCCAGCGCCACGATTTCGTGTGGGTCGACGTCGTTGCGAATCGACAACTCGCGGCTGGGGATCACTCCCTCGGACTTGTAGCCGATATCCAGCAGGACCTCGTCCCGGTCCACCTTGACCACGGTGCCTTCTACGAGTTGGCCATCCTCCACTGATACGAGGGTGCCGTCGATGGCGTCCCCGAAGGCGCCGCCGAGGTCGTCGAAGGCGATCTCACGCGGGATGTAGGTGCCGTCCTCGGCAAAGGTGCCGAAGGTGGGAGGAGCGTCGGTCGCTTCCGGGCTGGGCTCGTAGGTAAGGGTGTCGTCGGACAATGTAGGGGGCCTTCAGGATGAGGGAATAAGGGATCGCAACGGACGCTGAGCGGATACCCAAGCGGACGTCGTATCGTACACCTGCACCGCCCGTCGGGTCACGGCCGAGCGGCCACCAAGAGCAGCTCGGGGGCATCCACGGAGACCTCCGAACGGGCGTAGGCACCAGGGGCAACCGACCACATGTGCTCCACTCGCAGACCATTCGCCGAGGCCAGTAGCCGAAGTTCCCGGGGAGTGAAACAGGTTGTCCAGAGCTCAACTTCCACCGCCCGACCCTGTTCATCCCGCACCTCCGTCCACTCATGATTGACCCCCGCCGCCGCGTCGAAGGTGTCGCTCTCCTCCAGAAATCGGACCTGGAAATACGCCGAGAAGGCGGAAACCGCTAGCCGACCCCCCGGACGCAGCGCCCGAGCCATCCCGTTGAGGACCGCCCCATCCCCGTCGAGGGGAGCCCCCGGTCCTCCGGTGAGGCCAAAGGCGCCCTGGCATAACGAGATGGCGGCGTCGAACTCGGCCACAAAGGTCAGCGATCGGCCATCAGCCCGCCGGAAGGTGGCGCCGGGCATTTCGGCCGCTATGGCGATGTCCACGAATCGCTGGCTGATATCGACACCCACCACCTCGATCCCCCGAGCCGCCAGGGCATGGGCATGACGGCCCGGGCCACACCCCACGTCGAGCACCCGCATGCCCGGCTCGAGATCGAGCACATCCACCAGAAACTCCACTTCCTGGCTGGTGCCCTTCGTGAAGGAGTAACGCAGATACGCGGCGCCGAGATGATCGGCCAGCGGCTCGAACCAGTGGTCCGGTGCCGTCACGTGGTGTAGCCCTGGGTCCGATCTATCTGGCAATGCCACCCGGGCGGCATAAACACCCACTGCCGGGTGCGGTATCCACAAGCATCGCTCGTGCCCAGCGCCACGGCCAGCGAGAATAGGCAATAGATGACGATGACGAGAATCAACCAGAAGGCCCACCAACTCATCCCGGGTTCTTTGAGCCTTATTTTGCTCCTTGCCATTCGTACCCTCCCTGTCCAGACAAGACGTCAACCTTTGGCTTCGGCCCAACTTGCACCCACCGAGAGGTGTACCTCCAGGGGCACCGTGAGGTCGGCTGCGCTCGCCATAACCGATACGACAAACTCGGTCACAGTCTCCACCGCCGGCGGTCGCACCTCAAGGAGCACCTCATCGTGCACCTGCAAGATCAGCCGACTGCCCAGCCCCTCGCCCACGAGACGCTCGTCCAGTCGCACCAGCGCTACTTTGAAAATATCCGCCGCTAAACCCTGGATCCCAGCATTCATGGCCTGACGCTCTCCCGCCTGACGTATCCGAGCGTTCGATGAAGCCAACTCTGGGATCTGACGGCGGCGACCGAAGAGCGTTTCGGTATACCCCCGCTGTCGGGCCTCGGCGACGGTGTGCTCCATATAATCCTGCACGGCCGGGAAGGCGCTGAAAAAGGCCTCCAGGATGACCACCGCCTCCGCGGTGGGGATGTTCAGGCGTTGTCCAAGCCCGTAAGCTTCCATGCCATACGCCAGCCCGTAGGAGACCATCTTGGCCTTCGAACGCATCTCTAGGGTGACCTCGCTGGCCGTCACGCTAAAAATACGCGACGCCATTTCGGTATGAATGTCACGACCAGACTCGAAACTCTCGATCAGTCCTGGGTCCTGTGCCAGATGAGCGATGCACCGCAACTCAATCTGGCTGTAGTCCGCCACCAACAGTTCATAACCCTCCGCCGGAACGAACGCCCGGCGAAACTCCCGACCCAGTTCGGACCTCACCGGAATGTTGTGCAGATTGGGCCGGTCCGAAGACAGCCGCCCGGTGCGGGCCACGGTCTGATTGAAGGTGGCGTGGATACGTCCGTCGCGCCCCACCTCCGCTAAGAGGCCCTCACCGTAGGTAGACCGCAACTTCTCCACCTCTCGATAGGCCAGGAGGTGCTCGATAATCGGGTGTTGTCCAAGCAGTTTTTCCAGGCTGGCCGCGTCGGTCGAAAAACCGGTCTTGGTCTTTTTCTGGGGGGCCAGTCCGAGTTCGTCAAAGAGGACCTGACGAAGCTGCAGTGTTGAGTTCACGTTGAAGTCGTGGCCGGCGGCCTTCACGATGGCCTCCCGATGCAGTTCAACATCAACGACCAGCTGGTCGCGCAGGCGTTGCAGTTCGCCGCGATCAACCCCCACGCCAATGTCTTCCATGCGGGCGAGCACGCCCACCAGCGGTACCTCGATGTCGTCGTGCAGCGACCGAAGACCTTGGGCATCGATGGCACCGAACAACGGGGCTATCAGAGCGTCTACCGCCAGCGCCCGCCGCGCCGCCACGATCGGGGTCGGGGTGGACGAGCCACCGAGGTCCAATTCACCCACGGCCGCGGCATCGCCTTCGGGGATGCGGGCCCCGGCATAGCGAACCACCAATTCCTCCAGGAGGTAGCGGCTCTCCGCCGGATCGAGGAGGTAGGCCGCCAGCGCCGTGTCGATGACCAGGCTCCGAACCTCAATGCCGGTTCGAGCCAGCGCGCGCACCAGGCGCTTGGCCTGATGCGCCGCGATGGGACGACCGCCCCGGCCCACCAGGGCGGCGAGCGCATCGGCTACTGCGATGTCATCGTGATAGGCGGCCGGCAGCCAGAGCACGGCTCGGGATGCCCCGTCGCGCACGAGGGCCAGTCCCTCCAGATCGTCGTGGCTGTCTTCGCCGGCCCACGCCCCCGCCACCGCCAACGGCGTCGCCTCCTGCGCCAGCGCGGCCAACGCCACCGCAGCCGCCCCGGAGGTAGCGGGGATTTCCACCACCGCCTCGAGCACCATCGATTCGGCGGTGGGAGGCCCCAGGTTGGTGTCGAGTGCCCCGGCCAGGCGGTCGAACAGCGTGGCGAACTCGAGGAACTCGAAAAGACGACGCACCTCGTCCACGTTGATGGCCGCCGGGTCGAAGGCGACATCGACCAAGGCGACATCGAGCGCCACATCCCGCACGAGGATCATCATCTCCAGGTTCTGGCGAGCCTGCGCCTCGTGAGTAGCGAGGTTCTCCCGCAGCTTCGGCGTCTGCTCATCAAGGTGTTGGAAGATCCCATCGAGACCGCCATAGGCCATGATCAACTTGGCGGCGGTCTTCTCCCCCACTCCGGGTACACCAGGGAGGTTGTCGGATGGGTCGCCCCGCAACGCGGCGTACTGCGGATAGAGCCTGGGCGGCACTCCGGTGCGCTCCGCAATACCGGCCTCGTCGTACAGAGCGTAGTCCGACACACCGCGCTTGTTGTAGAGCACGCGGATGTGTGGATCCTCCACCAGTTGGTAACTATCCCGATCACCGGTGACCACAAGCACGTTGTCGCCGGCGTCACGCGCCTCGGTAGCGAGAGTGGCGATGACATCGTCGGCCTCAAACCCGACCACCTCCGCGATGGGAATCCCGAGGCATTGCACAACCTCGCGAACGAGGCCCATCTGCTGTCGCAGAATGTCGGGGGCAGCCTCACGATTCGCTTTGTAACTCGGGAGCCGCTGGTGTCGGAAGGTGGGCTGCGGAAGATCGAAGGCCACCACGACGGCGTCGGGATGATGGTCGCGCAGCAGATTCACAAGCATCGAAGTGAACCCAAAGACCGCGTTGATCACCTGACCTGATGCCGTGGACAGATCAGTGGGGAGCGCGTAGAAGGCGCGATAGGTAAGCGAGTTGCCGTCGATCAGGAGGACGGATCGCCCTGCCAACGAGGCCTAACCCTCCGGCGACAAGTCGCCGACAAGCACGTCGTCGGCAACGGCCCGCATCGGCCGACGGTCCTGCATGGCCCGCTTCTGAATCCAGGAGAACGCGTTGGACTCGCTCAGTCCGTGCTGATCCATCAGTAATCCCTTGGCCCGATCCACCACCTTTCGGGTCTCGAGTTGATCTTCGAGGCTGGCGTTTTGGTCGAACAGGGCCTGGATCTCCCGAAAACGACCCAGCGCCACCTCCACGGCGGGGATGAGTTCCGATCGCTGAAACGGCTTCACGAGGTAGGCCAGCGCGCCGGCATCACGAGCCTTCTCGATCAAATCGCGTTGTGAGAAAGCCGTGAGAATGAGCACCGCAGCCCGGCGTTCGGCACTGATGGCGCGCGCCGCTTCTAGGCCATCGAGCCCCGGCATCTTGATATCTAAAATGGCGACATCGGGGGCGAGATCCCGAACGAGCTCAACGGCTTCATCACCACGACCCGTTTCGCCCACCACTTCGTAGCCCTCTTCTTCCAGAGTCTCCCTCAAATCAAGCCGAATGATGGCTTCGTCTTCGGCGATGACGACGCGGGTCTTCACGAGCGGGATCCTTTCATAGCGGGCGGTTTCCTAGGGCTTCATCTCGGCCAGCAGCCGGTCGAGGAGCTCGTCCTGCTGCTGTTCAAGGCGGGCGATCTGCTCCACCAGATCGTTGCAATGCCGTTGCATGGCCTCGGCGTGGCGTCGGGCATCGTGATGCTCGCGGTCCGCCAGGGGTGTCTCGGAAACCAACGACCGGAGGCGCGCCTCGTCGACGGCCTCGATCAGCGGCCCCTGTTGCTCCTCCGACACGGCCAGTTCCTCTCGAAGCTGACGCAGACGCGTACTCAGTTCCGATAGGCGCCGCTCCACCAAAGACTTAGACATCCCTTCGATCGTACCCCTCGCTGAGCCCGCGCCCTGATCTGGCATCCTGTGGGCACGGCATGGTTGGGAATGCCCGCAGGATCGAGCCCATCACCGCCACGCTGGCGGCGCGCAGCCACGGTGCCACCTCGGCCGGTGGTGGCGGTCCGATCACCATTCACACCCTCGATCCGGCCTATCTGGTGCACGTTTTCCACGACGACCTCCTCCGGTGATCCGCCTCTAATCCACCCACCTCGAGGGTCCATCAGCCCTTGCCCGCCGCGAGACCGCTAACGCAAGGGACGGGGCCGCCGGGAGAGCAACCCTGGCCTACCGGCCCATGGACGCTGCAGGTGTCCTCGGACGGCCCATCCGTCGCTGACCGCAAGGCTTCCCCCGGGGGGTCGCTCGCCCTACCTGCGTGCCCGGAGCGGGATTTGAACCCGCAAGCCCTTACGGGCAGCGCAGTTTGAGTGCGCCGTGTATGCCATTCCACCATCCGGGCGTGGGCGCAGAGCGTACCTCCCGTCCTCGCAGCATCCGCACCGTGACCCTGATCACATCTTCACGACCGGGCATGGCATTACCCGACGGGAACTTCCTCCCATTGTGAAACGCCAGCGGCCTTCACACAGTCAGACCACCAATGCTCGCTTTCATCTTCCCCGGCCAAGGTTCCCAAAAGCCCGGTATGGGCCGATCCTGGATCGACCACCCGTCGTGGTCTCTCGTCGCCCTCGCCTCCGAAGCCAGCGGCCGCGACGTCGCCGCTCTGCTCCTTGACGCCGACGCTGACGAACTCCGCCGGACCGAAAATGCCCAACTCTCCACCTACGTGCTGAGCCTCGTCATCCACGATGCTGTGCGAGCGCTTGGCGTGCGCACCGCGGTGGTGGCGGGACACAGTCTCGGCGAATACTCCGCCCTCACCGCCGTGGGGGCGCTTTCCCTCACTGATGGGGTACGCCTTGTGGCGGCCCGGGCGACCGCCATGCAATCGGCGGCCGATGCCCGCCCGGGCACCATGGCCGCGGTTCTGGGGGCCGACGATGACGTAGTGGCCGAAGCCTGCGCCCGCGTCGCGGGTGATGTGTGGGTGGCGAACACAAACGGCGCTGGCCAGGTCGTTATCTCGGGCGACGCCGACGCCATCGCCAGCGCCAGCGCCCTCGCCAAGGAGATGGGGGCCCGCAAAGTGCTGCTATTGAGCGTGGGCGGTGCCTTTCACACTCCTTTCATGGCACCCGCCGCCGATCGACTCCGGGCCGCCCTGGACAACACGCCCTTCGCCAATGCCGAAGTACCGGTCATCGCCAACGTGGACGGCCTCCCCCATCAGCACGCCGATCAGTGGGCCGACCTTCTGGAAGCGCAACTCACCGCCCCGGTGCTCTGGCGCCAAACCATGCAACGCATGGTGGCCGATGGCATCACCACCTTCGTGGAACTCGGCCCCGGCTCGGTACTAACCGGCCTCGCCAAGCGATCGGCGAGCGCGGGAACCGCCATCACCACCACGGAACCCGGTGACCTCAACGCCATCGTGGCCTCAGCGGCCGCCCGCGACGACCTCGACCATCACGGCGGCGAGCACCTCTTCGCATCCGAACGGCTGGTGGTCAGCCCCACGGCCGGCCTGTTCGTGCCCGCGTCGGACCTAGCCGAAGGTCAGCACATCGAGCGAGGGCGCATCATCGGACATGTGGCGGGCCACGAGATTCGCTCGCCGTTCCACGGCACCGTCAAAGGTCTTCTGGCCGTAACCGGGGAGCGGCTCACCCGCAGCCAACCGGTGGCCTGGCTGCGCACTGCATGATCGCAGAACAACCGGCCTCGACACGCTCCGGCCATCCAGCATGATGGGGGGCGTGCCGTCGTCCACCACGCGAATCATCGGGTGGGGCAGCGCCCTGCCCGACAAGGTCATTACCAATGCCGACCTTGAGCGCACGCTCGATACCACCAACGAGTGGATCCTGTCCCGCACCGGCATCCGGGAGCGCCGCATTGGCGGCACCACCACCGCACTGGGCATCGCCGCCGGCCGAGTGGCCATGGACCGCGCCGGGGTTACCGGCGATACCATCGACCTGGTGGTGTTGTGCACCTCCACCCCCGACGCCGCCCTCCCCGCCAGCGCCAATGTCATCCAGCACGAACTAGGCGTGCGCGGCGGCGCCGTTGACCTCAACGCTGCCTGCTCCGGATTCGTCTACGGACTCGTCGCCACCGACGGGTTCCTGCGGGCGGGGTTGCGGCGCATCCTGCTCATCGGGTCCGAAACAATGTCCCGCCTCGTCGATTGGGACGATCGCGGCACCGCCATCCTCTTCGGCGATGGTGCTGCGGCCGTGGTGGCCGAGCGCAGCGAAGGCCCCGGTGGACTGTTGGGCTTCGACCTCGGATCCGACGGGTCGATGAGTCACCTCCTGACCGCCGAGGTGGGCGGCACCATCCGCATGGAGGGCCCGGAGGTATTCCGCCAAGCGGTACGCGTCATGGTGGAGTCCGCCCAACGGGCCCTCCACCACGCCGGGTTAGGTATCGATGACGTTGCGCTCTTCGTGCCCCATCAGGCCAACGCCCGTATTCTCACTAGTGCCTGCACGCGCCTCGGCATCAGTGAGGACCGCACGATGAACAATCTCGCCAACGTTGGTAACACCTCAGCCGCCTCCATTCCCTTGGCCCTGTCCATGGCGGCTGAGGCCGGTCGATTGGCTCCGGGCGACCGGGTGCTGCTCACCGGTTTCGGCGCGGGCATGTCCTGGGCGTCCGCCGTGATCGAATGGGCCACATGACCATCGAGCCGACCCCTCGCACCATCCTGGTTACCGGTGGCAGCCGCGGTATCGGTCTCGCCTGCGCCCGCGCCTTCGCGGCCGATGGTCATCGTGTGGCGGTCACCTTCTCGTCCACGGCGGTAGACGAGCCAAGCCTGACGGCAGTGGCCTGCGACGTGACCGACCCGGCCCAGGTGGACGCGGCGGTGAGCGAGATCGAGGAACAACTTGGTCCCGTTGAGGTACTAGTGGCTAACGCCGGGATCACTCGCGACGGGCTCCTGGTGCGCATGTCGGAGAGCGACTTCAGTGAGGTAATCGACACGAACCTCACGGCCACCTGGCGCATGACCAAACGCGTGCTCCCGGGCATGATGAAGGCCCGGTGGGGGCGCATCGTGATCCTGTCGTCGGTGGGTGCCTATGTGGGTGCCCCCGGGCAGGCCAACTACGCGGCATCCAAAGCTGGCCTCATTGGCCTGGCTCGCTCCATCGCCCGCGAGTACGGACCCCGAGGTATCACCGCCAACGTGGTGGCGCCGGGCCCAATCGACACCGACATGCTCCGCACGCTGCCGGAGGACAGGCGGGCCGCTCTCGCTGGTGTTGTCCCGGTCGGCCGCATCGGCACGCCCGAGGAAGTAGCCGCTACGGTCGGCTTCCTCGCATCCGACCCCGCCGCCTTCATCACCGGCGCCGTCGTCCCCGTGGACGGTGGCCTCGGGATGGGCTTCTAACTCCCCCACCCACTCACCCCTACGTAGAGGAAACCCACCATGAGCGACACCTTCGAGCGATTCCAGGCCTTGGCGGTGGAGGTACTGGCGGTTGATGCCGCCGCCGTCACCAAGGAAGCCAACTTCGCCGATGACCTCAACGCCGACAGCCTCGATCTCGCCGAATTGATCATGGCCATCGAGGACGAGTTCGACATCACCGTGGAGGAGAGCGAGTTGGAAGACATCACCAGCGTGGGACAGGCCTTCGCCATGGTCGAGGGCAAACTCAGCGCTGCGTCCTAGCAATGGAACGGCGACGGGTTGCCATTACCGGTACCGGGGTTGTGTCCTCGTGCGGCACCGGGGTGGATGCGTTTTGGCAGGGCCTCAACGCTTCACCCCCCTCAGGGGAACGCCGCGTGCACGACTTCGATGCCTCGGCGATCTTCGACAACCCGAAGGAAGCGCGCCGAACAGACCGCGTCACCCAACTGGCCCTGGCGGCCGCTACGCAGGCCCTCGCTCAGGCTGGCGTCATCGACGGCGATCCACTGCGGCGCGGTGTGCTCATCGGTACCGGCATTGGTGGCATCGGCACCCTGGAGGAACAGATTCTCCTGTACGCCGAAAAGGGCGCCCGCCGGGTATCTCCGTTCCTGGTGCCGATGATGATGCCCAACGCCCCCAGCGCCACGGTGTCGATGCGGTGGGGTTGGCAGGGGCCGTGCCAGACCGTGAGTACCGCTTGTGCAGCGGGCACCCATGCCCTGATTGACGCGGCCGGGTGGATCGCCACCGGGCGGTGTGATGTGGTGGCCGCCGGTGCCTCGGAGGCCGCCATGACCCCGGTCGGCATCGCCGGATTTACCAACATGACCGCCATGTCGTCGCGTCAGGTCTCCGAGCCGTTCTCCGCCACCCGGGATGGCTTCGTGATCGCCGAGGGTGCGGCGGTACTCATCTTGGAGGCCTGGGAGAGAGCCGAGGCACGAGGCGCCACCATCCTCGGGGAGGTACTCGGCGGGGCTTCTACCGCCGACGCCCACCACATCACCGCCCCCGCCCCGGGTGGACGCGGGGCGTTCTCGTGCATGGAGATCGCGCTCGCCACTACCGGCCTCACCCCCGCCGACATCGCCCATGTAAACGCCCACGGCACTTCGACCCCGCTGAACGATGGTGCCGAAGCCGAGGCCATGGCCAGGCTCTTCGGCTCGACGGGACCGCCGGTGACATCCATCAAGGGCGTGACCGGCCATGCCCTGGGCGCCGCTGGGGCCATTGAGGCGGTGGCAGTGGTGGAATCAATGCGACGGGGCCTCATCCCACCTACTGCGGTTACCACCGAAGTGGACCCCGACCTCCCTGCCATCGATCTCGTGCTCGGCGATGCCCGGCCCTGGACCCCCGGCCCCACGCTGTCGAACAGCTTCGGCTTCGGCGGCCACAACGGCACCCTCATCCTCGCCCCCGCGTAACCCCTCGCCAGCGGTGATGCTTGGGCATCCACCCCCGCCCACCTACCGCTAGTGCCCCCAACCTCGCCCGCCCCGGCGATTAGCGTGTCAGGCACCGGCTTCGAGTTCGAGGAGTTGGGCCTTGACGGACAGACCGCCGCGATACCCGCCGAGGTGCCCACTGGAGCGAACGACGCGATGGCACGGCACGACGATCGGGATTGGATTCGTGGCCATCGCGCTGCCGACCGCCCGACTGGCTTTGGGGCGCCCCGCCATGGTGGCGAGCTCGAGATAGCTCACCGTGTGGCCGAAATCGACCTTCGCGTAGAGCGTCTCGCGCGCCGTGCGCCGAAATCCCGGCGACGCCCACCAGTGGATCGGCAGACTGAAGCGTCGGCGCTGGCCGGCGAAGTATTCGTCGAACTGACATCGGATCTGGTCGAGCGCGCCGACGGTGGCGACGGGGCAGGTACCGAAACGCCGCGCGAGGTCGGCCAGTACCTCGTCCCAACTCTCTCCGGCGAAGGCCACCCGCACGAGGCCCACGGGCGTGGCCGCCACCAGCAGCGGGCCGATGGGGGTGTCGGTGGCGGAGTGAATGACCGGCACCCTCGCGCCAGTCATCGCCGCCCGGTCATCACCCGTCGACGATCACAAAGAGCAGATCGACCTCACAGGCCGTCTCGCCATCCACCGAGGCCCTCCCGTGGCCCTTGCCGGCCCGGGCGGAGAGCCGACCCATCTCGACGTGGAGGTCGAGTGTTTCGCCCGGTTGGACCTGACGCCGAAAACGCACACCATCGATGCCCCCGAACAACGGGAGCTTGCCGGCGTAACGCGGCTCCAGCAGCACGGCGATTGCCCCCACCTGAGCCAGTGCCTCCACCATGAGCACGCCCGGCAAGGTGGGTCGCCCCGGGAAGTGGCCGGCGAAGAATGCCTCCTCGCCGCGGAGGTGCCACCGCCCGGTGGCTGAGATGCCCGGCGCTACCGCCAGCAGTTCGTCGACAAAAAGAAACGGGGCCGCATGGGGCAGCACCTCCGCTGGCGAAGGTAACTCAGGCAATGGTTTTGAGGAGGTTGGCCGGCGTGTCCTTGGGGCTGACCTTCGGCCATGCCTCAGCGATCTTGCCGGTCTCATCGATCAGGAAGGCCGAGCGGACAATGCCCATGTATTTCTTGCCGTACATCGACTTCTCGCCCCACACCCCGTAGGCCTCGGCGAGGGCGTGGTCCTCATCGGATAACAGCGGGAAGCCGAGCCCGTACTTCTGATCGAACTTGGCCTGCTTGGCTGGCGGATCCGGACTGACCCCGAGCACGACGATCTCGCCGATGTCGTCGAGCACGTCACGCATCCCGCACGCCTGGGTGGTGCATCCCGGCGTGTCGGCCTTCGGGTAGAAGAAGACGAACACCTTCTGGCCCTTGTAGTCCTTCAATTGCACCGTGTGGCCCGACTGATCAGTGAGCTTGATGGCCGGGGCTTTGTCACCAGGGTTGAGCGCCATACGACGACCGTAGCGCCCGAGAAGACCGCTGGGATCCGAACCAACCGAGAGGACTCGCCCCGCCCCCGCCACATTCCCTTCCTTTCCGACCATTTCTGTGGGTAATGTTCGTCTATGTCCATCGACCCGGCCGTCTCCCTCGCCGGGCTTCTCGTGGGCTTTACCGTGGGACTCACCGGGATGGGGGGCGGTGCGCTCATGACGCCCGTGCTGATCCTCTTCTTCAACATCAACCCGCTCGCCGCCGTATCGAGCGACATTGTGGCGTCGGTGGTCATGAAACCGATCGGCGGTTCAGTGCACCTGCGGCGAGGCACCGTGCACACCGGCATCGTGAAATACCTCGTCATCGGATCCATTCCCAGCGCCTTTATCGGAGTGCTCCTGCTGCAACTCCTCGGCGATGGAGCCGAACTCGAATCCCGCCTGCGCACGCTGCTCGGCGCCACCCTGCTGGTGGCCGCCACCGCTATGACGATCAAGACCTTGATCCAGGCCAAACGACCGGAGCAATCTGTGCCCGTCGATCAGGTACTGGTGCGAGCCATGCCCACCATCGCGGTAGGAGTGCTCGGTGGTCTCGTGGTGGGGCTCACCTCGGTGGGTTCGGGTTCGTTGATCATCGTGCTGCTGCTGCTGCTCTACCCCCGACTCCAAACCTCAACCCTCGTGGGCACCGACCTGGTACAAGCCGTACCCCTCGTGGCCTCCGCCGCCATTGGCCATCTCCTCTTCGGCGACTTCCAACTGGCCCTCACAACCTCACTTCTCCTCGGCTGTGTGCCGGGCGTGTACGCGGGAGCCCGCCTCTCAAGTCGTGCCCCCAGTCATGCCCTTCGCCCCGTCCTGGTAGCCGTCCTGGTGGCCTCTGCCCTCAAGTTGCTTGGCGCCCCCACGGCCATCGCGGCCGGAACCGGCCTGGGCCTGGGCCTGCTGACCACCGCCATCACACTGCGAGCTTTGCGGTCGGCGCGAGCCCAAGCGGAGGCGGAGGTGGTCCCCCTCAACGCAGAAATCGTTAGCGAGCGTTGACGAGAAAATCGGCAGCATTCACGAAATACTCCACCATCTCCGCCTCTCGTTCGGGAGCGATCCCGCGTGCGGTAACCACCGCGTCAAGGGCTGCCGTCATGGCGATGAGCCAGGCATCTCTCTCGGCCTCGCCGATGACGAAGGGCATGTGGCGGCCCCGCAGACGCGGGTGCCCACGCTCCTCGCTGTAGGTACCCGGTCCGCCCCAGTACTGCTGCAGGAACAGGACCAGGTGGCGCTTCGGCTCAGTGAGATCATCGGGGTAGAGCGGTCGCAGCAGGAGGTCGGAGGTCACCCGTTGGTAGAAACGATCCACCAGATCCACAAAGAATCCCTCTCCTCCCACCGCCTCGAACATCGTCACCTCGGAGGCGGCCATTACTTGTCCCGGCGGTGACCGTGACCGAAGAATCCCCCGCTCGGCCGGGCGTGGGCGTGGTAATGGTCGGGGATGTTACGCATGTTGTCGTCTACGTAGTGGTCGTCGAACACCGACGCACTCACCCGGGCCAACTCGGCGTGCATGTGGGCCAAATCATCCACCGAGGGGTCGATTCCGTGCCAGCGCCAGACCACCATCGGAGTGTCGCAGATCTCACACTCGGCGATCCAGCAAACGTCGTCTTCGTGGAACCAGCGGGTGATCTTGGCGGCCTCACAGAGATCACACTCCTCGGCTTTCTCTCCTGCGGGCATGGGGTCAATCTATCGGCCGCCGCTACCGTGCCCGCATGGATCCCCGGCGAGCCGGTACCGGCTACCTCGCGCTACCCGATGATGATCAGGGACCAGGTGTCCTGGTTCTCCACGCCTGGTGGGGCCTGACCCCGGCAGTACGGGCGGTGTGTGACCAACTCGCCGAAGCCGGTTTCGTGGCCCTGGCCCCCGATCTGTTTGACGGCGTGGTAGCTGAGACGATCAGCGAGGCCGAAGCCCACCTGGCATCGGTGGACGCCAATGAACTCGCTCACCGCACCCGCTCCAGTCTCCAGACCTTGCTCGACCTGCCCGCTACCACCGGCGCGAGCGTCGGGCTGTTGGGCTACTCGATGGGGGCATCGATGGCCCTGTGGCTCGCCGCCCGGGTACCGGCTCCGGTGGCGGCAACCGCGGTGTACTACGGAGGGCAGGACATCGACATGGGCGAGGCCACCAGCGCCTTCCTCGGCCACTACCTCACGAGCGATCCGTACGTCGACGACGACGAACTCGCTCTCCTCGAAGCCGAACTTCACCTCGACGGCCTTTCGGTGGAGTTCCATCGTTACCCCGGTGTCGATCACTGGTTCGCCGAGTCCGACCGCCCTGAGTACAACCTTGCCGCCGCCACCCTCGCCTGGGACCGCACCCTGGCGTTCCTCGCCACCCATCTCCCCCGCCCCTGAGGGCCCCGGGTCGCTCAGCGGGGCTCGTCGAGGCCGGCGCGCAGTTCGGCGACCGCCGCCCCCAGATCTTCCGGGCCTGCCCCATCAAGACGGAGACGCATGAGCGCCGACGCCACGATCACCCCGTCGGCTTGCACGGTGGCCGCCCGGGCATGCGACACGGTGCCGATGCCGAAACCCATGATGACGGGAAGATCGGTGGTGGCCTTGAGGCGCCCGGCGAGCACGGTCGAGGACTCCGAGAGATCCTGACGGGCGCCGGTCACCCCGAGCAGATTCACGCCGTAGACAAACCCCTGTGATCGAGCGCAGAGCCGAGCCAACCGCGCGTCATCGGTGAGCGGCGACGCCAGTTGTACCGTCGCCAGTCCGGCCTCGACGGCGTGGGGCTCCCACTCCCCCAGTTCCTCCAGGGGCAGATCGGGCAGGATCACCGCACTCACATTGGCCGCCACCGCCTCGGCGGCGAAGCGGGCGTACCCCATATGGAACACCAGGTTGACGTAGGTCATCACCACCAGCGGCACACCGGCGTCGATCCCCCGCAACTCCTCCAAGATCCCGGGCAGGTTGGCGCCCTGATCAAGGGCGACCTCGCTGGCCTGTTGAATCGTGGGCCCGTCCATGACCGGATCCGAAAAGGGAATGCCGATCTCCACCGCGTCGGCCCCGGCATCCGCATAAGCCCGCACCACCTCCGCCCAGTCGTGGCCGAGCCCTCCGGTGATGTACGGAACGAGGAGTTTTCGGCCGTCGTCACGCCGGGTGCGCAGATGCGCTTCCAACGACACCACTTCAGCCATCGGATTCCCGGTCCAAAATCTCCGCCACTTGGGCCACGTCCTTGTCGCCCCGGCCCGACAGGTTGAGCAATACCACCTTCCCCGCCAACTCCTCCTTGGCCCGTAGCACCCAGGCCAGGGCATGAGCAGGCTCGAGGGCAGGGATGATCCCCTCGGTGCGAGACAACACCGCAAAGGCGTTGAGTACCTCTGCGTCCGTGACCTTCTCGTACCGAGCCCGCCCACTGGCATCGAGGTGGGCGTGCTCCGGACCGATGCCGGGGTAGTCCAGACCGGCCGAGATCGACTGTGCCTCAATCACCTGCCCGTACTCATCCTGGAGTAGGTAGGACTTCGAGCCGTGCACAATCCCCGGGACACCCCGACCTACCGCCGCGCCCCCATCGGGCTCTACCCCCACCATCTCCACGGCAGGGAGTTCGGCAAAACCAGAGAACAGTCCGAGGGCATTCGAGCCGCCCCCTACACAGGCGGTCACGACGTCCGGATCACGCCCGAGAAGCGCTCGGCACTGTTCGCGAGCTTCGTCGCCGATCACCCGATGCAACTCGCGCACCATCCACGGATACGGGTGCGGGCCCATCACCGATCCGAGCAAGTAGTGACTCGTCTCCACACTCGCCACCCAATCACGCATGGCTTCGTTGATGGCATCCTTCAGCGTGCGGCTACCGGAGAGCGCCGGCCGCACCTCGGCGCCGAGCAGACGCATGCGAAACACATTGAGCGCCTGGCGCTCCATGTCCACCTCGCCCATGTAGACGACGCACTCCAAACCCATGAGCGCCGCCGCGGTGGCACTCGCCACGCCGTGCTGGCCGGCGCCGGTCTCCGCGATCACTCGCGGCTTACCCATCCGCTGGGCAAGCAAGGCCTGACCCAGGACATTGTTGATCTTGTGCGAGCCGGTGTGGTTGAGATCCTCACGCTTGAGCAACAACGTGCAGCCGATCGCCGCCGAAAGCCGCTTCGCTTCGTAGAGCAGGGACGGGCGCCCGGCATAGTTGGTGAGCAAGCCATCGAGTTCAGCCCGGAACAGGGGATCCACCCAGGCCGACCGGAACGCTCTATCCAGTTCCGCACAGGCCGGAATCAACGTCTCAGGAATGTATCGGCCCCCAAAGTCGCCAAACCGACCGGTGGTCCCGGGATCTCCCATGACAGGTGCAATGTCGCTCACCCTCCCAGGATCGACCGAGAGCATCGCTACGCGCCAGTTCATTGCCTCCCCGCACCCCGCCCGGAGCGCCGATCCGGGGAGGGCCGCCCATTCCGCCGACCCCTCCTTAGTCGTCGAGCATCCAGTCGAAGGGTCGTTCGGGAGCTTCGCTTTGGTAGGCGGCGGGTTCGGCGCCGGTGGCAGCACTAATAAAGCGACGCATCAACGACGGGTCCTTCACACCGGGAGCGGACTCCACCCCCGACGCAACGTCCACTCCCCACGGGCGCACTCGCCCGATAGCGGTCGCCACGTTGTCTGGTGTGAGTCCCCCGGCGAGGAGCAACCGGACACCCGAGGGGGCACCCTCGGCCAAGGACCAATCGAATACCTGCCCGGAACCCGGACTGGCGGAGTCCAGCATGACGACGTCGGCTCCGTAGGCCACCGACCGGCCTAAGGCGGGATCCCCACCGGAGAACGCCTTGATCACCAGCGACAGGCGTTGACGCACCCACCGGGTGTCCTCCACACTCTCGTAACCGTGCAGTTGGGCAGCCCGCAAGCCCGCCTGGTTCGTGAGTTCCACCACGCGCTCACGGGTCTCGTTGCGAAAGACGCCCACCGTGAGGATCTCGGCCGGAAGCCGCTTGGCGATATCGGCAGCCCGGCCCACGGCCAGAAAGCGTGACGAGGACGGAACGAAATTGAAGCCCACCGCGTCGGCTCCCATGGCGACGGCCAGGAGCGCATCTTCCTCACTGGTGATCCCACAAATCTTGACGAACACGCCCCCAGGTTAGCGACGGCGAACCCGCAGGCGGGTGACTGAACCGGCGCGGTCGCCACTGGTCACCACCGACTCGCCCACCAGCACGGCGTGAAAACCCGCCGCCGCCAGCACCACCGCATCGGCGGTACCGGCGATCCCCGACTCGGCCACCCGGACGATGCCTTCCGGCATCAGGCGAGCCACGCGGACGGCGCGTTCGGTATCCACGGCGAAGGTCACCAGATCTCGTTGATTCACCCCGATCATGGTGGCACCCACCGCCAGGGCGCGTTCCAGTTCCGCCTCGTCGTGCACCTCTACCAGCACATCCAGACCCAGTTCTTGGCCTAGCCCATGCAGATCAGCCAACTCGGCGTCGTCGAGGGCCGCCACGATCAGCAACAGGGCATCGGCGCCCATCAGTCGGGCGTCGGCCACGTCCCGGGCCGCCACGGTGAAATCCTTCCGAAGCACCGGGAGATCAACCGCCGCTCTCGCCGCTTGCAGATCGGCCACCGACCCCCCGAACCACTCCGTGTCGGTGAGTACCGACAAACAAGTGGCACCACCGCGGTCGTAGGCCAGGGCAACTTCGGCCGCATCTAGATCTACGGCCAGATCACCCCTCGATGGCGAACGTCGCTTTACCTCGGCGATCACCGCCAGTTGCCGTTCCCCCGTGAAGGCCAGGGCCGCCTCGAACGGACGGGCCGGCTCGCATTGGCGAGCCTCGTCCAGAAGCGCTTCGAGGGGCCGCAGGTCGGCGGCGGCGGCGGCCCGATGGCCCGCCAGAATGCGATCAAGATAGGTGCCCATGGCCCGACCGAACCTACCGGGTCGTGCGCCGGGAGGCGTACAGGGCAACGAAGGGCGATATCAGAAACAGCCCACAGGACAGCAGGAAGGCGAACACCGCCACGGTGATGAGGGTGGAGGCCATGAACAGCATGCCGAACATACCAACCACCAGCGACGACACAAACACCGCCACCGGCAACAGCGCCATCCAGCGCGGCAAACGGACGGTGCCCCCGATGGGACCGTCGTCGGCTAAGTCGGCCAGCAGATCCTCCTCCTCGCTGAGGATGTGGTGTCGGACCGGTTCGGCCGCCGGCACCGGCGCGGTTGCCCCGATAACCCGGTCGTACTGCGCCCGTCGTCCCGGATCACTCAACGCCGCCCAGGCCTCATTGACCACCCGCATCGCGCCGGGGTCGCCGCCGCGATCGGGGTGATGACGCCGGGCCTGTTCGATATAGGCCGAGCGCACCTCCGCCACCGGCGCCGATGGGGCCACCCCGAGCACTTCGTAGTGGTTCATCGGCAGTCAGCGCATCGGGAGGAGCGTGACGGTGGCGGACGCCTCGCCCACTGCCACCACCGCTCCCACCTCAACGGCACGCGCGAGCGGCACTAGGGCGATCGTGCCCAGCGCGGCGGAATGAGCCACTGAGGTCACCGTCCCCACCACGGCATCACCGGCCGTGACCGGAGCGCCAACGCGGGCATCAGGGGCATCAATACGCAGCCCTCGCAACGGCCGCGGCACGTTGCCCCCACGACTGTCGATACGTGCCACCAATTCCTGGCCCGTGTAGCAGCCCTTGGTAAAACTCACCGACGCATCGATCAGCCACTGCCCAGCCTCGGCGGGAATCGTGTCGCTGGTGAGTTCCGCGCCCATCGCCGGAACACCACACTCGATCCGCAGCGCCTCGAGGACATCTCCCGCCACCACCGGCCCCGGCGGCGGGGAGGCACCTGTAGGGGCGATCAGGTCGTAGCCCTCCACCCCCGGCCAGGCCGCCGCCCAGCCCGCACCGGATGCGCCCGGCCCACGCACCGCCCAGCCCGCCCACGTCTCCAGATCCAGATCCGCCTTGGTGCGGAGTTTGAAGCGCCGCAATCGGGCCAGCACCGCCGCCCCGAAGCCCGCTTCCACATCAAGCAGCACGGCTGCGTCCTCGACGCGGGTGGCCCGCAGCCATGCCTCCACCTTGCCGGTGGGTTGGAGCAGCAACGTGGGGACACTGGCCCCGACCGGAAGACCATCGATCTCCTGGCTCAACTGACCCTGCAAGAACCCGATGGCCTCGGGGCCGTGCACCCGAATCACGTCGCGCTCCAGCGGAGCCACCCCGAGCGTGGCGTGTAAATCGACGTCGCCCATGGGCTCGATGCTACCGGGGCGTCGGCGGCGTAGAAACGGCGTGGGCCCCGCGCCGGATGGTCATTCGCCGGGCCGCCGGGATAGCGGCGAGCAAGGCCTGGGCCTTGTTCCGACACTCGAGGTCCTCCTCCTCGGGGTCGCTGTCCGCCACGATGCCCGCGCCTGCCTGAACCGATGCTCGGCCGTCGTCACCCACTACCAGAGTGCGAATGGCGATGGCCGTGTCGATGTTCCCCGAGAAGTCGAGGTAGCCCACCACCCCCGCGTAGGGCCCTCGTTTGGTGGGCTCGAGCGCGTCGATGATCTCCATGGCGCGCACCTTGGGCGCCCCCGACACGGTGCCGGCGGGGAGGGTGGCGCGCAGAACGTCGATGGCGGTACAGCCATCCTTGAGTTTCCCCGACACCTGCGAGGTCATGTGCATCACGTGGCTATAGCGCTCCAACGTCATCATCTCGTCTACCTGCTCGGTGCCGAACTCCACCACCCGGCCCACATCGTTGCGGGCCAGATCGATGAGCATGATGTGCTCGGCCACCTCTTTGGGATGCTCCTTGAGTTCGGCGCCCAAGCGACGGTCTTCATCGTCGGTGCGGCCCCGACGGCGGGTGCCGGCAATGGGCCGGGAGATCACCGTGCCATCGAGCAATTTTACAAGAGGCTCGGGGGAGGAGCCCACGATCGTCACCCCGGGCTGACGCAGAAAATACATGTACGGACTCGGGTTCACCTGGCGGAGTACCCGGTAGACGTCGAACGGATCGGCGTCGAGGTCGAGGTCGAAGCGCTGGGCCAGCACCACCTGGAACACGTCGCCGGCCACGATGTGCTCCTTGGCCGCCACCACCGCTTGGCGGTAGCCATCGGAGCCCATGCTGGAGCGCACCTCCGGCAGAGGATCCTGGGGATCGGGGGGCTCCACCAGGGGCTCATCGATGAAACGGGCACCATCGCGACCGAGGGCGTCGATCCGGGCGACGGCGGCGGCGTAGCGGGCGTCCAGTTCGGCATCGGCCAGGCCCGGTTCCACGATTACGTTTTCAATCAGGTGCACCCGCTGACGCCAGTGGTCATAGGCCGCCAACTGCCCAATGACCGACACCATGGCATCGGGGTAGCCCAGGTCGTCGCCCGGCACGTCGGGCAATCGCTCCACCTCCCGCACCACGTCGTAACCGAGGTACCCCATGATGCCGCCGTGCAGAGGTGGGAGGCCAGCGAGGGTGGGGGCCTTCCAGGCAGAGAGGATGTGCTCCACGGCGGCGAGAATGCCCTGATCCACCGGCACCCCATCGGGCAGGGTGCCGGTGATGGCCACCGAACGCCCGCGGGCCACCAGGGTGGCGAGCGGATTCCGCCCAATGAAACTCCAGCGGCTCCACCGCTCGCCGTGTTCCACCGACTCCAACAAGAATCCCGGCTCATCGCCCACGAGGCGCAGAAAGGCCGACACCGGCGTAGAGAGATCGGCCAGCACCTCGCGCCACACCGGGATCACGGTGTGCTGGCGCGCCAAGGCGCGGAACTCCTCCGGCGAGGGTCGCAGCGTCACCCGAACGCTCGGAAGAAACAGGAGCGCTCCCCGGTGTGGCAAGCGCCCTTGCCCTCTTGCTCCACCACGAACAGGAGTGTGTCGCCGTCGCAATCGTAGGAGGCGTGTCGCACGAACTGGCGGTCGCCGGAGGTGTCGCCCTTGCGCCATACCTCCTGTCGGCTGCGCGACCAGAACACCGTGCGGCCCTCGGCCAGGCTCTGGCGGAGGGTCTCGGCGTTCATCCAGGCCATCATCAGCACGTCGCCGCTCCCCTGCTCCTGCACGATGGCCGGCACCAGGCCGTCGCCATCGTATTTCACCCGAGAGAGTTGGTCGTCGGTCACAGGGATCGGGGTAGCGACAGGCATGGGTCGCATCGTACGGGCCACCGAGGCGGAGATGAAACCGATATTGGGTGCCCCCCGCCACCGGCCAACCGCCAACAACCACGGAACCGGCGGCAGGGTTCCTAGGCTACGGCGGTGCCCGACCCGTGGATACGTTTCGAGGACGAGCAAGTGCTGGCCGTAGCCAAACCGGCGGGGGTCAACACCCACCGGGCCGACACCCACGCGCAAGACGGCATGCACGAGTGGGTCCAGCGGCAACGACCCAACGAACCGCTCTCGGTGTTGCACCGGCTCGACAAGGCCACCTCGGGGGTTCTGCTCTTCGGAAAGACCCCCCTGGCCAACCGCTCCCTCACCGAACAGTTCACCGACCGGTCGGTAACCAAGCGCTACGAACTACTCATCGCCCGCGATGATCACCGAGCACAGTCCATCATCTCCCGTCGTCCCATCGACGGTGCGGCCGCCCAGACCGACCTCCGCCACGAAGCCACCGGGCGCGCCCTCGAACGGTGGTCGGCTCACCCCCACACCGGCCGCACCCACCAAGTGCGGGTGCACGCCATGGAAGCCGGCATCCCGATTCTGGGCGACGCCGAGCACCACGGTTCCCCCGCCCCCCGCCTGTTTCTCCACGCCACGGCCATCGGGGCACGCCACCCGGTCTCGGGGGACCTGACCATCGCCAGTGATCCGCCCGAGAGCTTCAACCTCGCGCTGGCAGGCACCGGCGACGACGCGTCGCTCGCCGCCCTCGTGGCCCACGAAGCCCGGGCCTTGCTCTTCGATCCGGCCGACACCAACGCCTACCTGTGGATCGACCGTCACCACGACGGCTTCCCGACTACCCGGGTGGAGCGACTAGGCGATGTCGCCCTCGTCCTGCGCTATGGCGACGAGGCCCTGACCGCCGCCTGGCTCGACGCGTGGGGTGCCACTCTGCCGCTCACGAGCATCTACGAACAGCCCAAACCTCGCGGCGGGGGGGCCGGTCCCGCCCAGGTGGTGAGCGGCCCCCGCAATGATCGCTTCGAGGTATCCGAACTCGGGTTGCGCTATCTCATCGACCTCACCGCTAGCGCCACCTCTAGTGGGCTCTTCCTCGACCAGCGGGAGACCCGCCGGGAACTCCTCGCCATGAACCTCACGGGCAAGACCGTGCTCAACACCTTCGCCCACACCGGCTCGCTCTCGCTGGCTGCCGCCACCGCCGGTGCCGAAACGCTCACCCTGGACCTCAGCCCGCGCTACCTCGAGTGGGCGGCCGAGAACCTGCGGGCCAACGGCATCGACCCGGCCGACCACGACGCCATCTACGGCGACGTCGCTGATTGGCTCGACCGCTTCGCCAAGAAGCGCCGCACCTTCGACATGGTCTTGGTCGACCCACCGAGTTCCAGCACGGCGCGAAAAAAGGGTGGGAGCCGCTGGGTCCTGGATCGCGACCTCCACACGCTGGTGACGCGAGCGGCACGGGTGACCAAGCCCCACGGACTGTTGTACGTCTCGACCAACCTCCGCCGCATGACCTGGCCCACCTTCCTCGATCAGGTGGAGGCGGGGGTGGCTGCTGCTGGTCGCCTCGGGAGCATCGCCACGCGCACCGTGCCGCTCGACCATCGCAGCGGGCCTGGCGATCCGCCCTATCTCAAGGCGGCGTGGATCCACCTTGATCGTTGAGGGCCACCACGGCCCTAAGCCCTAGAGGTAGAGGCCCGTACCGGACTCCTCGAGGCGCTCCGCCGCCACGGCGTGGATGTCGCGCTCGCGCAAGATGATGTAGTCGTCGCCGCGTACCTCAACCTCGTAACGGTCCTCCGGGCTGAACAGCACCTGGTCACCCGGCTCCATCGTGCGCACGCTGGGCCCAGTGGCCACCACCTCACCCCACACGAGGCGTTTCTTCAACTCGGCCGTGGCAGGAATGAGGATCCCACCGGAGCTGCGCCGCTCGCCCTCCGGGTTCAAGTCGACCAGGATGCGATCGTTCAGCATCTTGATGGGCAGCTTGTCGCGCTTACGGGAGGCAGCCATGGCCCCACGATAGGTTCCCCGCCTCTCCCTGACGACCTCGCGGCGCCGCCGAACCCCCCTCAGGCCGGGCGGACGGCGATCCCGGCGGCGGCCATCGCCGCTTTCGCTTCAGCAATGGTGTGCTCCTCGAAGTGAAAGATCGAGGCGGCGAGCACGGCGTCGGCCTGGCCGGCGGTAACGCCTTCCACGAGGTGCTGCAGCGTTCCCACTCCCCCCGAGGCGATGATCGGGATGCCCACCGCGGCGGCCACGGCGGCGGTGAGGGTCGTGTCGAATCCCGTCTTGGTGCCGTCGCGGTCCATCGATGTGAGCAGGATTTCGCCCGCCCCGAGTTCCTCGGCCTGCTTCGCCCACTCCAGTACGTCCCGACCGGTGGGGGTACGGCCACCATGAATAAACACCTCCGCCGAGCCATCCGGCCGTCGCCGGGCGTCGATCGCCACCACACAGCACTGCACGCCAAACTCCCCGGCTACCTCTCCAATGAGCGCTGGCCGTTCCAGGGCGGACGTGTTGATCGAGACTTTGTCGGCCCCGGCCCGCAACAGTTCGCGGGCGTCGGTCACCGAACGGATCCCCCCACCGATGGTGAAGGGGATGAAAACCTGCTCGGCCACGCGGGCAGCCATCTCCACGGTGGTGTGTCGGTCTTCCGACGATGCCGTGATGTCCAAGAACACGAGTTCGTCGGCGCCCTCGGCGTCGTAGCGGGCCGCCAACTCCACCGGATCGCCCGCATCGATCAGATCCACGAAGTTCACGCCTTTGACTACCCGCCCAGCGTGCACATCCAGACAGGGAATAATGCGGGCGGTCTTCATGACCGGCGGGCCTGCAGAGCCGCAACGGCCTCGGCCAGGTCGAGGTGGCCTTCGTAAAGAGCGGTGCCCACGATGACCCCGGCCAACCCCCGACCCTCAACGCTGACTGCGTTGAGGGTCAGTAGATCCGCCAGGTTGCCCACCCCGCCGGAGGCAATGACCTCCAACGAGGTGGCGCCCAGCACTTCCATCAAACCGGTGGCGTCGGCGCCCCCCATGAGGCCCTCGACCTCAATCTGGGTTATCACCACCGCCTCCGCACCGACATCGGCCAAGCGGCGCAGCGCAGCCGGCCACTCCACCCCCGATCTCTCCCCCCACCCGCGCACCGCCACCTCACGGCCCCGCACGTCGAGCCCCAGCGCCACCGGTTGGCGGGCGGCAACCGCGGCGACCAGATCAGGGTTCTCCAGCGCAGCGGTGCCCATGATCACGCGAGCCACCCCCACCTCAGCCAGGGCGGCGGCGGCCGCTACGCTGCGCACGCCCCCACCCGCCTGCACCGGTACCTCCACTGATGCGGCGATAGCGGCGATGAGGGGCCGGTTCACGGGCTCACCGGTGCGGGCCGCGTCAAGGTCCACCGTGTGAATCCACGGGGCTCCCGCCGCCGCAAAAGCCTGGGCGACGGCCACCGGATCATCACCATGAATCTGCTCGCGCGAAAAATCGCCCTGGGTGAGTTGCACGACCTTGCCACCGCGCAGATCGATCGCCGGGTAGAGCAGCATCAACCCGGAACGGCCACAGGTACCGCGCATCGGTCCACGAAGGCCTGGAGTACCGCCAGGCCGGTACGGGCCGATTTCTCCGGGTGGAATTGAGTGGCCCACACCGACCCGCGACCCACCGATGCGACCACCGGCCCGCCGTAATCCACCGTGGCGGTGATGAAAGCGTCGTCGGTCTCCGCGGCGTAGGAGTGCACGAAGTACGCCCACGCCGGATCAGGGGCGAGGCCAAGTAACTCCGGGTTGCCCCGGCGTTCCAGGAGATTCCACTGCATCTGGGGGCGCTTGAGGGGACCGCGGAGCAAGCGCAGCGTGCCGGGGAAGATCCCCAAACCGGTGGCCCCGACCGTTTCTTCCGAGGCCTCGAACAACATCTGCATTCCAACGCAGATGCCGAGAAACGGCACGCTCGCCGTTACTGCGTCGTGCACCAACGGCTCCAGGCCTGCCCTGCGCACCGCATCCATGCAGGCCCCGAAGGCCCCCACCCCGGGCAGCACGATCCCCTCGGCCTCCCGGATCAGCCCGGGGTCAGCGGTGAGGCGGGCGTCGGCCCCGAGAAACTGCAAGGCCTTCTGGGCCGAGCGAAGGTTGCCGATCTCGTAGTCGAGAACGGCGATAAGTGTCACCCCTAGATCACGCCCTTGGTGCTCGGCACGCCGCCACCTTCGAGACGCACGGCGTCGCGTAGACAGCGGGCCACGCCCTTGAAGGTGGCCTCCACGATGTGGTGGGTGTTGCGCCCCTCGCGCAGGCGGATGTGCAACGTGATGCCGGCCGCCGTGGCGAAGGACTGCCAGAAGTGCTCGGCCATCTCCGGGTTGAAGGGCGGGTCGCCGAGGGGAAGCACCTCACCGAAGGGCACCTCGTAGGCGATGAAGGGACGGCCGGAAAGATCCAGGGCCACCTCCACCAGCGCCTCGTCGAGCGGGAACAACCCGCTGGCAAAGCGACGAACCCCGGCTTTGTCACCTATCGCTTGGCGGAATACCTCGCCGATAGTGATGGCCACATCTTCCACCGTGTGATGCCCGTCTACCTGCAGATCACCGGTGGCTTCCACCACCAAGTCGAAGCCCCCGTGACGCCCAAGTTGATCGAGCATGTGGTCGAAAAACGGGAGGCCGGTCGTAGCCGACACCACCCCGGTAGGGCCATCGAGGTCGAGCACCACCGAGATCGTGGTCTCCTTCGTGGTGCGCTGCTGGCGGGCTGATCGACTCATCTGAGGGCTACCTCCAGGGCGGCGATAAAGGCGTCGTTCTCAACGGGTGTTCCGATCGTGACACGGAGGCAGCCTTGGAGGCGAGGCCACGACGAACAATTCCGGACGAGGACCGACTGCTCGAGTAGGGCCTGCCACACGGCATCAGCGGGTCGTTCCTCGGGCCGGAACAGCACGAAATTGGCGGCCGAGGGCCACACCGTGACGGGAAGATTCGTCAGTCGTTCCACCACCGCCGCTCGCTGCGCCACCAGGGCCACCGTGCGGGCCTCCATGGCGTCGAGGTAGTCCAGGGCCAGGCGACCGGCCACCTGCTTCACCGCATCGAGGTGATAGGGAAGCACGACCTGGTCGAGTTGGGCCACCATCGAGCGGGGACCGATCAGATAGCCGAGGCGAGCTGCCGCCATCGACCACGTCTTGGAGTAGGTGCGGGTCACGACAAGCGGCACCTCTTCCTCCACCAACGCCAGCGCGCTCCAGGGGGCGAACTGACCGTAGGCCTCGTCCACCACCAGCACCCCGGGCACCTCACGCAACACGGCGCGCACCGTGGCTTCGTCCTCGACCATCCCGGTGGGGTTGTTCGGCGAACAAAGGAAGGTGATAGCCGGTTGCGCTTCGCGGGTGACGCGATCTACTTCGGCGAGGTCCAAGGCAAACTCGGCGGTGCGTTCCCCGATCGCCACCTCGGTGCCCGTGATGCGAGCAATGTGGCTATGCAAGGCATAGGTGGGCTCGAACACCGCCACCGACCGGCCCGGACCGCCGTAGGCCAGGCAGAGTGTCTGGAGGACCTCATTGGAGCCGTTGGCCGCGAAGACCTGGGCGGGATCGACGCCGTGATGAGCGGCGATCGCCCGCCGCAGCGCGGTGTAGGAACGGTCGGGATAGCGGTGCCACTCCAACGTGGCGATCTCCGCCGCTAACGCGTCGGTAAACCCGCTCGGCGGCGGCTCGGGGGCCTCGTTGGTGTTGAGTCGCACCGCCACCGCCACCTGAGCCGAGTGGTACCCCGCCAACAGCGCAAGATCCGGTCGCGGGGTGATCATGTCGGACCCTGGCGGATGCGGATCGACTCGGCGTGGGCGGGAAGGCCCTCGTAGGTAGCCAGGGCGATGACGTGCTCCCCCACGGTGGCCAGGCCGACCTGATCAACCGATACGACGTGGACATGCTTGAGGAAATCATCAACCCTCAGCGCACCGGAGAACCGGGCCGATCCGTAAGTGGGTAGGACGTGGTTAGGACCGGCGAGATAGTCGCCAAGCGAGGCTGGCGCGAAGGGGCCGCAGAACACCGCCCCGGCGTGACGGACCATGGCCAGCAGGGCATCACTGTCCTCGACGAGCAACTCCAAGTGTTCCGGGGCAATGGCGTTCGCCACCGCCATGGCCTGCTCGGGACCATCCACCAACACCAGGTAGCCCCCCTCCGCCAGGGTGGCCTCGAGATGCTCTCGCCGGGGTGAGCGCGGCACGATCTCGGCCACCGCCTCCGCCACGCCGTCGGCCACCGCCTCGTCCCAGGTAATCAGCCAGGCCAGACCGTCGGGGCCGTGTTCGGCTTGCAGCACAAGATCAATGGCGGCGTAGCTAATCGGCGTGGTGTCATCGGCTATCACCACCACCTCGGAGGGTCCGGCGAAGGCCGAGGGCACACCCACCAACCCCGAGGAGGCGACCTCCCGTTTGGCTTGCGCGACGCGAGCGCTCCCTGGTCCTACGATCACGTCGACGGGCCGGATCGATTCGGTGCCGTAGGCGAGCGCGCCGATCACCGCCGGGCCGCCAACGCGATACAACTCATCCACCCCCGCCAGGGCTGCCGCCGCCAGGATGCCCGGGGAAACGGTGCCGTCGGAACGCGGCGAGGTCACGAGGACCACCTCGGCTACACCGGCCACCTTCGCAGGGATCACTGTCATCAACACGGTGGACACCAAGGGAGCGAGCGCCGAAGGCACGTAGCACGCCACCCGATCCACCGGCCGCTGCATTTCACGTACGGCGATGGCACCGTTGCGGTGTTCCGCGTCGGGGTGACGTTGCGACTGGTGGTAGGCAGTGATGTTCCGATGGGCCACCTCCAAGGCGGACCGGAGATCCGGCGGGATCCGCGCCAGCGCGACCTGCAGCGCGGACGAAGGCACCCGCAACTCATCGATCACGGCGCCGTCGAAGCGCTGAGTCATCTCGCGCAGGGCAACGTCGCCGCGCTGGGCTACCTCGGCCAGAATGGCCCGCACCTCGTCAATCGGCGGCTCAATTTGCGCCGTCGGTCGGGGTAGCACCCCGCGAAAATCGCCAGAAACCCCACGGAGATCAAGACGCTGTAGCACAAGGCCCCAGGATAGATGCGCACTGGGAGAGGCCCGAAACCGGTTTGGTCTGGAAGGCTGCCGGAATGGATCTGGACATCGCCCATCTCTCATCCCTGTCAAGTTCCCTGCGGGAACTCACCGAACGCGTCACGGCCCTGGCCGAGGGCCTCCAGGGATCACCCCGGGCCAACGTGGCGGCGGACCTTTTCGATGTGGAGCGCAGCCTCAAAGCCGCCAGCCGAAGGCTGGCGGCTCTAGTGGCGAAGCTGGACTGACCGCCAATGGGCCGTTGGTCCCCCGAACGCGAAGAGGGTGCCCTCGAAAGAGCACCCTCGTTCGTGGTGACGCCAGGCGGCGGATCCCGACGTCACATGCCGGCGATCAGACGAATCCGATCAGCCAGGCAAGGGGATCTTACTCGGCCCACCTCGCAATTCCTCAACCCCATCCAACCTTTCACCTCAGGACCGCCGCCCCCGCCGGGTCGCTACGGCCTCAGCCGATCCCGGCGCTCGGGCAAAAATCGGCCAAGCCGCACTCGCCGCAACGGGGCCGCCGGGCGGCGCACACCGCCCGTCCGTGGAGAATGAGGCGGAGGCTGAACATCCCCCGCTCGGCGGCTGGAACCATCGGGTTGAGCTCGAGTTCCACCTTCACCGGATCTGTCTCGACGGTGAGGCCGAGGCGGCGTGCCAACCGCCCCACGTGGGTGTCCACCGGCAAGCCGGGCAGGTCCATGGCCACGCTGCGCAACACGTTCGCCGTCTTTCGGCCCACCCCTGGGAGGCTCACCAGATCGGCCATGGTGCTCGGCACCACACCGTCGAACCGCTCCACCACGGCCACCGCCATCCCGAGGAGGCTCTTGGTTTTGTTGCGGTAGAAGCCGGTGGACCGCACGAGATCCTCTACCGCCGCCGGTTCGGCGTCGGCAAGGGAGGCCGGCGTGGGGTACCGGGCGAAGAGACCAGGGGTGACCATGTTCACCCGCTCATCGGTGCACTGGGCCGACAAGATCGTGGCGGCCAAAAGTTCGTAGGGATTGCGATGGGTGAGGGCGCACAGGTCCCGGGCCGTCCCGGGGAACTCCACCCCGAGGCGCTCATGGGTGCGCCGAGCCCGGCCCGCCGCACTACGCGGTGAGCGGGAAAGGGGCGGAGGGGCGGCAGCGGGCATCGGTGGTGGAGGGTACACACCGGTACGGTGGAGGTATGCCCCCGTTTGAGATCTCTGCCGCGGCGGGAGGGGCTCGGGTGCGCCAGAGCGGCACCGAATGGGCGATCGAGGTCGATCCCGGTCTCGGCGACGCCGCCATCACCCATCTGCTGGCCGCCGCTTTGGCGTATGTCGCCAGCCAGGGTGGAGGCCGCGCTCGCCACTGGGGCCCCGCCGAGGGATCGCCGGCGGCGAGTTTGGGGTTCCGCGCCGATCGCCATCTCCACCAGATGCGCCGCACCCTCCCGGTAGGCATTCCCTGCGGCCTCACCACGCGTCCCTTCGTGGTGGGCCAGGACGAGCAGCAGTGGCTGGCGGTGAACAATCGGGCTTTCTCGTGGCACCCCGAACAGGCCGGCTGGACCCTTGATGACCTCCTGGCCCGCCAAGCCGAAGGTTGGTACGACCCCGCCGGATTTCTGCTCCACGAAAATGACGGCGCCCTCGACGGCTTCTGTTGGACGAAGGTACATCACCACCACGAGCCTCCCCTGGGAGAGATCTATGTCATTGCCATCGATCCTGGCGCCCAGGGCACCGGCCTCGGGCGTGCCCTGGTCCTGGCGGGCCTCGACTACCTCCATCAGGCCGGCATGGAATGGGGAATGCTCCATGTCGAAGACACCAACACCGCGGCCCTGGACCTTTACCGGCGGTTGGGATTCGAGATCGACCACACCGAGGTCAACTATGTGATCGACGTCCCCACCCCATGACCACTCCTGCTCCCACCCCCACTCGCTATGGCGCCAGTCGAGCCGACCTCGCCACCGTGCTGGCCGGGCAACCGGCCTACCGGGTGGACCAGGTGTGGTCGGGCCTCTACGAACACTTCGCCGACCCGTCCGAACTCACCGCCGTACCCAAGACACTGCGCGCCGAAGTGGCCGACGCCCTACCCCTAGCTCTGGATGTGGTGACCGAATCCACCAGCGACGGTGGCGACACGGTGAAGTGGCTCTGGGAACTACGCGATGGGATGCAGGTCGAAACGGTGCTCATGCATTACGCCGAGCGCTCCACGGTGTGCGTGTCGAGCCAGGCGGGCTGCGCCATGGGGTGCGGGTTCTGTGCCACCGGGCAGGCTGGATTCGACCGCCACCTCACCACCGGGGAGATCGTGGAACAGGTGGTGCGAGCCGGCCGACGGGCCCTCGACGACGGTCGGCGCCTCTCCAACGTGGTCTACATGGGGATGGGCGAGCCCCTCGCCAACTACGACGCCACCTGGGCCTCAGTGGAGCGCCTCCACGGCGATGTCGGGCTCTCGGCCCGCCACCTCACCGTGTCCACCGTGGGCATCGTGCCGGGGATCCGAAAACTAACGACCGAGACGCTCCCAGTGAACCTGGCCGTTTCCCTCCACGCCGCCGACGACGACCTGCGCGATGACCTCGTGCCGATCAATAAGCGCTACCCCCTCAGCGCCCTGATGGATGCCTGTGCCGACTATTTGTCCATCAAAGGTCGGCGCTTGTCATTCGAGTGGGCCCTCATCGACGGCGTGAACGACCGGGACCGCGACGCCCAGCTCCTCGCTGAGCGAGCGCGGTCCCTTCCGCTCCCCGCCCATGTCAACCTGATTCCGCTAAATCCCACGCCGGGCTATGCGGTACGCGGCACTCCGGCACGCCGGGTGCGCGAGTTCTGCGACCAGCTCCGCCGCCACGGCGTGAACGCCACCGTCCGTCGCACCCGCGGTACCGAGATCGACGCCGCCTGCGGCCAACTGCGGGCCACCCACGCCGGCGCTGCCCCGGTGACGATCCGCCCCCGGCCCCCCGCTGAGCGGGTCTGATCAGCGCACCAACACGGTGACCCCGCCGGGCAGTCGGATGGCCCGATGGAGCGATTCCTGGCGGTGAACCACCGCGCCGGACCACACCACGCACCCCTCCACTACCCCATCCACCTCGGCCCCGTCCTCCACCACGCTGCGGCCGCCACTGGCGAGCAGGTTGGCCGCCAAGTACTGGGTCGGAGTGCCGCAGTCCACGAAGGGGCCGTCGTGGCGCACCACCTCCACCCGGCCCTGCTGCTGGGCCTCCCGCCAGGAAACCTCGTACAGACCGGTGGACTCGGCCGCCATCACGGCTACCTCCGACCACGGCATCAGCGCCCCGGCGATGCGGCTGCGGGGATGCAATACCTCCTCCCCCACCACCAAGAGCCGGATGCACTCCCCGTCCCACCCCTGCGCGAAATCCGCCAGCGAGCCCGGACACCATGCATCGGCGTTCACCACCAGCACCGGGCGACCATCGAGCCAGGGCCGCATCAAACCGAGGGCACCGGCGGTGCCGAGCGGCTCGACCTTCTCCCAGGAGCGGTGCACCTCGGGCGGGAGATGGTCATCCAGGGCGCGTCCGCCATAATGCAGGTTCACCGCCACCTCGGCCACCGACGGCCGCACTCGCTGCACGGCGAGATCGACCAGCGCCACATTGCCGACCGGGCAGAGGGCCTTGGGCCGCCCGCGGGTGAGGGGACGCAGACGGGCGCCCGCTCCCGCTGCCAACACCACTCCCACGAGGTCGTCCATGGCGCACCATCCTCGCGCGTGCGGCATGATCTCGACATGACCACCACCGTGCACGGCATCGCCGAACTCAAAGAACTCGTTGGCCAGCACCTCGGCTACAGCGACTACCTCGAAATCACCCAGGAACGGGTGAACCTCTTCGCCGAGGCCACCGGTGATCACCAGTGGATCCATGTGGATCCAGAACGGGCCATCGCGGAGAGTCCGTTCGGCGGACCCATCGCCCACGGCTACCTCACCCTGTCGCTCGGCCCGGTGCTGGTGCCACAGGTAGTGAGGGTGGAGGGCATCAAGATGGGTGTGAACTACGGAGCTGAAAAAGTGCGATTCCCCTCGCCGGTACCGGTGGGTGCCAAGTTGCGAGTGGGCGTCGATCTCGCATCGGTCACCGACATCCCCGGGGGCTGCCAGGTGCAGATGCGCTTCACCTTCGAATGTGAAGGGGCCGCCAAGCCAAGTTGCGTGAGCGAAAATCTCTTCCGCTACTACGAGTAACCCACCGCGTCGCTAGCGGAAGTGCGGAACGACCTTCTCGGCGAAGAGACGCAGGGTCTCCGTCTCGGGGTAGTCGCTACACCAAGGATAAAAGCCGGTACACCCGATGTCGATGTATTGCTGGATCTTCTCCGCCACCTGCTCGGGCGTGCCCACGATATTGCCGGCCGTCCACGCCTCTACCGGCTCACCCCAGAAGGAACGAGACCCCGCCGCCCGCACCTCGGCCTCGGTCTCGCGTATGAAGATCTCCGCTGACCACGTCTTTTGGATCTCGTCGTAGTCGCGTCCGACCTCACGGCAGTGCTGCTTCAGAATCTCGGTCTTGGACGCGAACTCGGCCAGGTTGCCTTGGAAGTTCGACGCATCGGCGTGGCGGGCCACCACCCGCAGGGTGAGTTGCTCGCCCCCACCCCCGATAAGTATCTGGGGATGCGGTTGCTGTAAGGGCTTGGGATCACACTGCGCTCCCTCGAGTTGGAAGTGCTTCCCGTTGTAGGAGACATCGGCTTGGCTCCACATGGCCTTCACAATCTCCACGGTCTCACGCATCACCCGAATGCGATCAGACGCCTTCGGGAAGTCGTAGCCGTACCCCTTGAACTCGTGCTCGTACCACCCCGCGCCGATCCCCCAGATCAGTCGGCCACCCGACATCACATCGATGTTGGAGGTGATCTTCGCCAACAGCGCCGGACTGCGATACGGAGCGCACCCCACCATCTGCCCGAGCATGATCGTGCTCGTGCGTTGGCTGATCGCCGCCAGCGTGGTCCAGCACTCGAACATTGTCTCGTGGGCCGGCACCGGGACGTTGTGAAAGTGGTCGTAGGTCCACAGTGAGTCCAGCCCGAGTTCCTCGGCTAGCACCGCCACCTCAATGGCCTTGGCCCACTTGGCCTGCGGACCACTAATGGAGGCCAGTTCCATCTTCCAACCCTGTGGAATGAACACACCGAAGGTACGCGACATGCCTCTCCTTCTAGCGTACGCGTGCCGCCGCCGCGCACTTGAGGGCTGCAGACCTCCATCGGGGGGTGGTCCAACTTCACCGACGGCGCTTGATGCGCGTACTGTCCGGTGCTTCGATCACAGCATCCAGGGGAATGAGTCACATGGAGTTCAACCTCGCACAGGTCCACGATGCCGTGAGTCAGGCGGTGCCCGAGCGCGAATGCATCGTGTGGCGCGATCGGCGCCTCACCTACGCCCAGGTCGCCGAGCGCACCAACCGTTTGGCCAACCATCTCCTCGGCCAGGGCCTCGGCCACCGGACCTCGCGTGCCTCGCTGGCGGGCCATGAATCGGGCCAATCCCACCTGGCGTGCTACCTGCACAACGGCAACGAGTACCTCGAGGCCATGCTCGGCTCCTACAAGGCCAGGGTGGCGCCAATCAACGTGAACTACCGATACGTGGCCGAGGAACTCCGCTACCTGCTCAACGACGCCGGCGCCGAGGCCATCATCTTCCACTCCGCCTTCGCCGCCCGCCTCGCCGAAGTGCGACCCGACCTCCCCGCGCTTCGCGTGCTGCTCCAGGTCGACGACGGCACCGGGGCGCCCTTGCTCGACGGGGCCGAATGGTACGAGGAAGCCCTCGCGGCCGCGCCGCCAACATCGCCCGCGGTAGAGCACAGTCCTGATGACCTCTACATCCTCTACACGGGCGGTACCACCGGCATGCCCAAGGGAGTCCTGTGGCGCCAAGCCGACATCTTCGTGGGGGCGATGGGCGGACGGAATCTGGCCACCGGCACCGAATGGGAAAGCCTCGATGAAGTGGTGGAGGCGGCCATCAACGGCGGTGCCCGCCTGCTGCCGGCGCCCCCGTTCATGCACGGCGCCGGCCACTGGCTGGCCTTCAACGCCTTCACCGGCGGCAATACAGTCTGCATCCAAGACGACACCGTCGGCTTTGACGCCGACGACATCTGGCGCACCATTGATCGCGAGCAGGTGAACATTGTGCTCATCGTGGGGGATGCCCTCGGACGCCCCCTGGTGGACCAACTCGAAGCGGCCCTGGCCACGCCGAGTGCCTACAACGTCTCCTCCTTGCTGATGGTCGTGTCGGGGGGAGCGCCACTCAACTCGACGATCAAAGACCGCTTGCTGGCGCAGTTGCCTACGGCCATGGTGATGGATGCCGTGGGCGCCTCCGAGACCGGGAGTCAAATGTCGCAGATGAGTGCCGCCGGGCAGTCTGCGAGCACCGGCACGTTCACTCCCGGACCGGGAGCCGCCATTGTCAGCGAGGATTTTTCTACTGTGCTCGAAGCTGGGCATCCCGAGACCGGCTGGTTGGCCCAGCGAGGCCGGGTGCCGCTCGGCTACCTCGGTGATGCCGACAAATCGACCCGCACCTTCCCGATGATTGACGGTATCCGGTACTCGATACCCGGCGACCGTGCTCGCCTCACGGCGGCGGGCATCATCGAGTTGTACGGGCGCGACTCAGCCACCATCAACTCCGGCGGGGAGAAAATCTTCGCCGAGGAAGTGGAGCAGGCCATCGCCCACCATCCCGATGTGTACGACGTGGTGTGCGCCGGTCGCCCGTCGGAGCGTTGGGGCCAAGAAGTGGTGGCAATCGTGCAACTCAGGGATGGGGCGATGGCCACCGAAGCCGACCTCTTGGCGGTCGCCGGCACCCATGTCGCCCGCTACAAACTGCCGAAAGCGTTCGTGATGGTGGAGCAGATCATGCGGTCACCGGCTGGGAAGGCCGACTACCGCTGGGCCAAGGAACAGGCCAGCGTCTCCCCCTAGGGCACCCACGCCCCCCGAGCCCGCCTCAGATCAGGCGGACCCGCAGCGATGCCCAGCGAGGGTCCTGGCGCACCAACGCCAGATCGGGCTCACCGTCCACCACCGACGCGGCTCGGAAGCCGGCATCGGCAGCGCGACCGAGCCACTCCACCGCCTCTGACACCGCGCCCGCCTGCGACCAACTGCAGGCCACCTCGAAGGCGGTCTGGGCCGCGCTGGCCGGATCGGCGGCGTACACCGCTTCGCCCACCTCGGCCGCTTGAGCGAAGTGACCGGCGTAGTGCAGGTGGGTTTGTAAACTGATGGCGCCGTCTCGGCCCCGGCCGTCGGGCCGATCCAGGAGCCGATGAGCCAAGGCACCCGCAACCCCCGCCCGGGCCAGTGTCTCGGTGGCCACCAGATTGGGCGGACCCCCCGGCGCGGCTAGATAAGCGGTTTCAAAGAGTGCCAGTGCCTGGGAATCGCCTTCGATGAGGCTCACCGTGGCTCGGAGATACGCGTCGGCGGCCGGGCCGAGACTCACCACCAGCCGCCGGCCGACGGCAGTATCGCCATCCCGCAGGGCCTTCCACGCCATCTGTTGCACCAGGGCGGGATCCGGCGGCGATGGCACGGCCCCCGGCCCGATGGCAGGCACCGAACGCAGTTTGGCTCGCTTCGGGGCCACCGCCGGGGCCTCCACCGCAAAGACGTCGACGCTCTCACCACCGCGCTCTGCCCGAATCTCCTGCCAGTTGTTGTAGGCCAGAAAGAGGAGGAAGAACGCAGCGTAATTTGAGCCAGTGAACAGGGCGATCACGCCTCCGAGAATGGCTGCGCCAATCGAGATGCGTCGCGCCCGGTGGATTCCGAACAACTCCGCCGTCACGTTCCCGCCATCGAGGGGACGAATCGGGAGCAAGTTGAGTACCGACCACCACAGGTTCTGGAAGGCGATGAATTGCACGCCGGCGAACAGCATCTTGGGCAGGTCGTACAGCGACCCGGAGGCGGAGGCCATCCCGATGTAGGTGCGCGCCGGCAGCCACAACACCACCATGGCGGTGAGCGAGCCCGCCACGCTGACGAACACGCTGCGGGCCTTCGACAAGCCCTCACGCCGGTTGCTCACCGTTACGCCGCCGAACCCGTGGAGCACGATGGCCGATGGCTCACCGAGCACCTTGAGCGCCACACCATGACCGAGTTCGTGCACGAGGATGGAGACGAACGAGGCCAGAACCCAGACCCCCACCACATCGAGGCCGATCTGGAGATACGTGAGGCCCCACAGGGTTGAGATGACAAAGAACACCGGTTCGACCCGAACCGGGATGCCGGCGATGGAAAAGTGGGGACGAGATGACAAGACGGTAAGCCTAGGGCGCGGCGCGCAGAACGGCGACGGGTTCAGCGCCCCCCAGATCCGACGTTCGGGCATCGAAGCGATACCCCAGCGGGTGCTCAAAGTGCACCAGCGCTTCCGGACCAGCGGGCTGCTCGGTGAGCAACCATCGCACCAGCGCCCCCTTCAGCAGTTTGTTCCAATGACTCACCAGCCGGCCATCTCCATCCAGGAATCGCACCGTGACGCGCCGGGAGGGACGGGTGAGGCGCCAATCCAACGCGGCTCGATGCTCAAGGGGAAGGAGGTCCCACACCACCGTTCCCTCGACCAGGTCTGCCACCACCGGAGTCAGACGCGGTTTCCACCATGTCGCCAAACGACCGAGGTCGGGAAGGGAGGCAGACATCTTCAATTTGTAGAAGGGAATGGGATCAACCGGAGCCACCACTCCCCACAGGCCCGATACCGTGCGTAGTTGCGCCGTACCGCGACGCCGGGCGGCCACGGGCAAGGTGGCCCACGCCAGTTCCCGGTAGAGCACCCCGGTGTAGCGCTCCATCGCCGGGCACACCCCCTCGGGCGGCGGGGCGGCCCCCGCCGCCCGGGCGGCGGAAAGCACCGTGGCCCGGGCCTGGTCCAGACCCCCCTCGGCCATGGTCCCCGCGGCCCACGAAGGGCCGGCGGCGCCAGGTGCTTTGCCCTCGGAGGGGGGCAAAAAGATCGTGAGTGGTGGCTTCGGCACGGCAGGTTCCTACCATGAGGGCGATGACAAAAACGACCGTGCCTGAGGTCCTTCCCGTGGGCGAGGAAAAAGTGGAGGCGGTGCGGTCGATGTTCGACGCCATCGCCCCGCGTTATGACCTCGTCAACCGCATCATGACGTTCCGCCTCGATGTGCGCTGGCGACGACGCACCGTGGCCGCCCTCGGCCTCCCCGCCGGAGCCACCGTGGTGGACTTGGCCTGCGGTACTGGAGATCTGTGCGGCGAACTCCACCGGCAGGGCCTCACCCCCGTGGGGGTAGATCTCTCGTTTGGCATGTTGGCCTCGGCGCACACAAGCGCCCCCCTGGTCCACGGCGACGCGCTGCGTCTGGCGTTCCCGGCGCGATCGCTCGACGGTGCCACCTGCGGATTTGCTCTTCGTAACATTGCGGCCCTCCCACCCTTTTTTGCCGAACTCGCTCGCGTCGTACGCCCGGGGGGTCGCATTGCCCTCCTCGAGGTGGCTGAACCCCCCAACCCGCTCCTGCGAGCTGGCCACCGGCTGTACTTCGGCAAGGCGGTGCCGCTGGTGGGCGGGTGGCTCTCCGATCCCGCCGCCTACCGCTACCTGCCGCGCTCGGTGGCCTACCTGCCCCCGGCTGGGGTCATGTTGGGCGAATTGGCCGCCGCCGGATTCGTGGACGTGGAGCGGCGGTTGCTCTCGGCGGGCATCGCCCAACTCGTGACGGCCACCCGCCGCCTCGATCCCTTGCCCTCGTGACCCACGGGCCGCCTCTGCTGGCCCGTACCCGGCGGGTAGACCACGACCTCGACCTCCTGGCGCTGGCCGGCGGCGAGGGGGTGCTGCTCGAACGGTCCCGAGTGGGACTCGCAGGCCGCGGGGTGGCCCGTCGGGTAGGTCAACATGAAGTAGAGGCCGCCCTCGCCGCCATCGAGGTTGATAACCCCCTCGCCCTCCCCGGTACCGGCGCGGTGGCCTTCGGCGCATTGCCCTTTGTCCGTACCGAACACGACACGCACGATGAAATGGTGATCCCGGAGGTGGTGTGGGGACGAGACGCCGAGGGCACGAGGTGGGTCACCACCATCGGGGCCGCCGATGCCCCCCGTCGCGAGTTGGCCGACTTGTGCGAGGCTCCCCTCACCGCGCCGACCCCCCTTCCCCAGCACATCAACGTCACGCCTGTTCGTTCCGCCCAATGGTGGTGCGAGCGGGTGGCGCAAGCCACCGAGGCCATTCGTGCCGCGGGCCCCGACGGACTGGCCAAAGTGGTGTTGGCTCGAGAGATCCTCGTCGAAGCCGACGTGCCCTTCGATCGAGCCATGCTGCTGGCCCGGCTGCGGAAGGCCTACCCGGGGTGCTTTCTCTTTCACGTCGATGGCTTTCTGGGGGCCAGTCCCGAGTTGCTGGTGGGCCGAGCCGGCGACGTCGTGACGGCCCAACCCATGGCGGGCACGGTTCGTCGAGGTGAGAGCCCCGACGACGACGCTCGGTTGGCGGCAGGGCTGTTGGGCTCCCGCACCTACCGCGGCGAGCACCAGATCACCATCGACATGGTGTTCGACACCTTGCTGCCATGGTGTTCCTACCTTGATTACGAACCCGAACCGTCGGTGGTGACCATCGCGAACCTGCAACATCTCGCCACCCTGGTGGAGGGGCGCCTCTCTCATCCCGCCCCGTCCGTCCTGGAACTGATGGCGGCGTTGCATCCCACTCCGGCGGTCAACGGTTGGCCCCGCGATGATGCGCAGGCCTGGATTGCCGCCCACGAAGGGTTTGCCCGAGGCCGCTACGCCGGCACCGTGGGCTGGGTGGATGGGGAAGGCAACGGAACCTTCGCGGTGAGTATCCGCTGTGCTGAGGTGCACGGCACCACCGCTCGGGTGGTCGCGGGCAACGGGATCGTGGCGCACTCGGACCCCCGGGCCGAATTGGCCGAGACCGAAGTCAAGCTGCAGGCCATGCTCGGTGCACTGACGCAGGAGTAGAGCCCGCTACCGCACCCGCACGAGACGCAACGTATCGGTGGAGGGCTCGGTGGTGGACGGTGAGCCCACCAACACCCCCACGAGATCGCCGGGCCGCACCACGCCGAGACGCATGGCGGTATCCACGGCGTGCCACACGGTCTCGTCGGGCGTGGCATGGGCCGCACCCACCACCGGCTGAATACCCCACGCCATCGCCAATTGACGGGCCGTGCTCCAGTGCGGGGTGATGGCCAGGATCGGACAGATGGGCCGGAAGCGGCTGATCATGCGCGCCGTGGTGCCGCTGTTGGTGCAGGCAATGATGGCAGCGAGTTCGGCGTCTACCGACGCCCGCCAGGCCGCCGCCGTGATCGCCGAGGTGGTGCGCACCATGCTGGACGCCGTTGCGAGGCCCGCCATTTGCTGCTGACCGAGGCGGGTGCCCCAGCCCTGGTAATCGAAGTCGTGCTCGGCCCGAGCCGTGATGCGAGCCATGGCTTCCACGGCCAGAACGGGGTGAGCCCCGATGGCGGTTTCACCCGAGAGCATCACGGCACTGGTGCCGTCGAACACGGCGTTGGCAACATCGGATACTTCGGCGCGAGTGGGAGTGGGGGCCGCGAGCATTGATTCGAGCATCTGCGTGGCGGTGATCACCGGTTTTCCATGAGTGACACCGCGGCGAATGATCTGCTTTTGGATATGGGGGACGTCCTCTAAGGGGAGTCGCACACCAAGATCTCCGCGGGCCACCATCACCGCATCGGCGACGTGGAGGATGTCCTCCATGTGGTCTACGGCCGAGCCGGTCTCGATCTTGGCAACCACCACCGGCCCACCCGACCCGATGGCTCGTTTGATGGTGACCACATCATCGGCGGTCTCCACGAAGGAGACCGCCACCGCATCGACACCCGCTTCCAACACACGCTCCAGCATGCGCAGGTCGGCTTCAGTGGGCGAGCGTTGGGTGACCCGCGCCTCGGGCATGGTCACTCCCGGGCGCGCTCGGAGCACTCCGCCGCCCACCACCGTGGCCACCACGCCGTCGTCACGGCACTCCTTCACCACCAGCGCCACACCACCGTCGCCCAACGCCACCCGGTCTCCCGGCTCGAGGGCCTTTACCGCCCCAGTCAACTGCACCGCCACCACTTCCGCAGTGCTCACATCTCCCTCGGTGGCCTCGGTGAGGCGAACCTCCGCGCCGGTGGACAGCACCACGCCATCACCACTGAAGGGGGCCGTGCGAACCTTGGGCCCGGGCAGGTCCACCAGAATCCCTACCGGGCGCGACGCCCCGATGGCGGCGGCGCGCACCCGACTGATGCGCTCCAGACTCGCCTCGAGGGGGCCATGGGCGAGAGACAGGCGAGCTACATCGGCACCGGCCGCGAAGAGGGCTTGGAGTACCTCCGGCGGATCCGAGGCCGGACCTACGGTGGCGATGATCTTGGTGCGGCGACCGGACATGGCTTAGACGCTACGACGTTGACGTGGCGCGGCGGAGCCTATGCCCGCGACAGGGCTTCCACCGCCAGGACCACTGCGTCGTTCAATCGGCGGTGAACGGCCACGTTGGCGAGCCGATCCGTGCGTACCAGCAGCACCTGCACACCCCCCCTTCTCAACGCGTCGAGAACCGCGGGACCGAGATCATCCACTCGGCGAGCCTCAACTCCATAGGCCTGCGCCAACGCCACGAGGTTGAGGCCGTGGGGCGTGCCGTAGAGGGCTTCGAACTGATCGGTGGCCAAGACGTCGGCGGGCGGAAGGAACGAGAAGATCCCGCCACCATCGTTGTCCACCACCACCACCACGAGGTTGAGGCCACGCTCGGAAGCACCCAACAAACCGTTGCTGTCGTGGATGAACGCGATGTCGCCGATGAGCAGCGCGGTGGGCCGGGTGGGAGCGGCGAGGGCGATCCCCACCGCGGTGGACACCACGCCGTCGATTCCGTTGGCACCCCGGTTGGCATACCCCTCCAGTGCCACCTCAGGGCGGACATACCATTCGAGGTCCCGGATGGGCATTGACGACGACGCCACCAGCGCCGCTCCCGTGGGCAGAACACCAACGAGGGCACGGGCGATCCCCGGCTCGGTGGGCTCGATCTCCGCCGCCAACGCGGCGCTCACCGCATCGGCAGCGGCGTCACCATGCTCGCGCCAGCGGCGCGCCCAGGCACCGCCATCGGTGGGCGTGATGGTGGCCACCTCCAGGAGCCAGGAATCGAGGAGATCATCGGCAGTCAAGGGAAGGACAACGCTGGCCGTGCCGTGGGGATCGGCCCAGCGCAACGCGCCGGCGGCCACCACCTCGGCGGCACCACTAGCGGCCAACCACTCGCCCACCACCCGCGACGCCAGTGGTCCGCCCAGTCGCACAATCACCTCGGGCGCCAGGTCCACCCGACTGGCGCGCAGGAGGGCATCGGGGGCGGGGACTACCGGCGCCCCCGGCTCGCTCCACACGGCGGCCGCGGGCGAGGCCATCACGGGCCAACCCAGGGCGTTGGCCACCCGGGCCACGGCGGCTCCGGAACCCGATCCCGCCCCCGCCACGATCACGCCGCGTCGTCCTGCGAGGTCGTCGGCCAACCCCACCGCGGGCACGGTCGGCGCACCCGCCGCCGGACGCCATGCCCATGCTCCACCCCCGGGCCGAGCCGGGGGGAGGTCGCCAGGGGTGCCAATGAGTGGCTCCCGGAAGGCCAGGTTCAGATGCACCGGTCCCGGAGCGCCCCCGGTGGCCTCGGCATAAGCCCGCGCCGCCAGGGCCCGCCAACCCCCCATCGCCGCCGCGTCCGCCACCCCGGGGGCGTGAAACCAGCGCGTCGAGCGGCCGTAGAGATGGGTTTGGTCGATGGCCTGCGGGGCCCCCACGCCGATGAGTTCGGGGGGCCGGTCGGCGGTGCAGATCAGCAAAGGCACCCCGGCGAGGTGGGCTTCCATCACGGCGGGATGCAGTTCCACCGCGGCGGTCCCGCTGGTGGTGAGCACCACGGTGGGCTCACCGGTGGCGGCGCCCAAGCCCAGGGCCATGAACCCGCCGCTGCGCTCGTCGTGATGCACATGCACGGTGATTCGCCCCTCGGCCCACAAGGCGAGGGCCAAGGGGGTGGAGCGCGAGCCGGGGCACACCACGGCGTGGACCACGCCGTGGCGAGCCCATTCATCCACCAGGGTGGAGCAGAAGGTGGCTTGGAGATCTTCGGTTGAATCGACCATTGCACCCCTATCCGACCACATGCCGTGTGCCAGCATCCATGCCGTGGAGTTGTACGCCGATCTTGAAGGGGCCGGACCCCGCATCGTGCTGGTGCACGGATTTACCCAGACACGCCGCTGTTGGGGGGCTGAAGCCAACGATCTGGCGGCTGACCACCAGGTCATCCGCGTCGATGCTCCCGGTCACGGACGGTCCCAGGCCGTAGACGCCAGCCTCGCCACGGGCGCGCAACTCATCGCCGACCGGGGCGGCGAGGCCATCTACCTGGGGTACTCGATGGGCGCTCGTTTCTGCCTGCAGCTGGCGTTGGACCACCCCTCTCTGGTGCGCCGACTGGTGCTGATCAGCGGGACGGCGGGCCTGGAGGATCCTGCCCAACGGGCGGAGCGGCAGGAACGCGATGGGCGCACCGCTCGTCGCCTCGAAGCAGAGGGAGTAGACCAGTTCCTGGAATGGTGGCTGTCCCAGCCGTTGTTTGCGGGTCTGCCTCCCGAGCGGGCTTTTCGGGCGGAGCGAATGGAGAACACCGTGGCCGGGCTCGTATCGAGCCTGGAGTGCGCCGGCACCGGGGCCCAGGACCCATCGTGGTCCCGCCTGGCGGGCCTGACCATGCCGGTGCTCGTGCTCGCCGGGGCACTCGATGCAAAGTTTGCCGCCCTCGCCGAGCGCCTGGCCCGCGAGATCGGGACCAATGCCACCGTGACGTTGGTACCAGAGGCGGGCCATGCCGCCCACCTCGAACAACCCGCTGCCTTCCGGTCGATCCTGCGCTCCTGGCTCACCGAGCACCCCTGAGAACCCGAGTATCGCTCGGGGCGCACGACGGTAAACCCGATGAACGCGTTTCTCATCCACCAACCAGAACGTGGTGAAATCAGTTAGATAGCCCGACCCTGCACACCGCACTGACGCGGTGGCTTCATTGAGACCGCCGTCGCCGCATTCGGAGCCGGGAACTGGTTCGAAAGCAGGGTGAGGGCGTCTTGGGAGTCCGGGTTGGGGACAGCAAAAGTGTCCGACAGGTCGTGTCTGTCGTGCACGCTCTGGTAACCAGCGAAGACCAGCAGAACGACCCACACCAGCAGGGTCCGGCGGTGATGCACGGAAACGAACCGTCCGAGCCGTCCCAGGAAACCCAGATTGGCCGGAAGGCTAGATCGGCGGCTGTTACCTCAGGCTTGGTTCGTCGGATTCATGGGGCAAACCTAGTGAATCGAGCACTGGCGACCGCGAAAGGTGGGGAATCCGCCGCCGTCCCTACGTGGCGGCGAGAAAGCCCCTAACGTTCGGTTCTGACTGCAGGTAGCTGGTCTTTCGACGTAGTCGGCGATGAAACGGAGTTTCTCAATGAACATGACCCCATTGCGTGCTGCGAGCGCCGCTGCTTGAGCCCTGGCGCTTTTTGCCGGGTCTTCCTGTAGCAAGAGCGATTCAACCACGGAGGCCGCGGAGACCACCGAGCCCACGGAGACCACTGCCGGCGGCCAGGTGGACGCCACCGGCCTGCTGGCCAGATTATCGGCCGTCCTGCAGAAAAATGGTGATGACTACAGTAAGGAGAAGAGCGACTGCGTTGCCAAATTAATTGTCGATACGTTGGACGCGGACGACCTGCAAGGCTTCGATATCGACGGATTGGAGAACAATTCCCCTGATGCGGCTACCGCCCTAGCCCTCAAGGAAGCCTCCGAGAAAGTTGTGCAGGAAGCCACTGATCAGGCAATGGCGGCAGTCGCCAGCGGCCAATCGATTCCGTCGAACCCTTTGCCCGCCGCCTGCGTGGAGTGACCCCCCCAACTAGCCCACTCCACTGGAAAAACCGATGGGATCCTACCCGGGAGCCAACTCCCCCGCTCTCCCATTCCCGCCATGGGGATGACTATCGTCGTCTCCGTGGCACTCACCCTGTCGGCCTGCAGCAGCACCAGCGACAGCGGCGAGAAAGAGGCGGCAGCTCTCAAGGGCCAGCTTTCAACACTCCTTCAGCGCAAAGACAACGCCGGAATGAGTAAGGAGGTTGCCGACTGCTACGTCAACATCGTGGTGGAGGAAGCCGGTGTCTCGGCCCTGCAAGCCATCGACTTTACCTCCGGTGAATCACCCCCACCGGAGGTGGGGAAGGCCATCGACGCCGACTTCCTTCGCACCCAGACGGAAGGCCCGGGCATCGGGGACTAGGGCAAAGCCAGCCCCCCCGGATTCGTGATCGTAGACCGCATCGGATCCATGCTCGATTTGATCCCGAACATTCGCGAAGCGAACCAACGGCCGACCGGCCACCGCGGTGCTCTGTTCTGGTTCCGGACAGGCTCGAAGGTGATCAGCAAAGCGGCGCGGTGCATGTCGGACGTGCCGACTACCGCCTAAAAGCCTCCCGTCGGCCCGTTTCATCCCCCCGCCCCCGGGGCGGCCGGGTTCGACCGTCTTTGATCTCTGGCTGACCGTGACCGAACGAACCATTCCCGAAGGACCGCAGCTGAAGAAACTCCCACCCCGGCGGAGGTTCTAGGGAGCGCCGATCCAGAGACCGGCGGCGAGCAGCGCGCCGGTGACCAACTGCACGCGTCCGGTGGCGCCCAGCACCGGAATCAGCGCCACCCCGCGGGCCCCTTCGAGCACGCGCGCCACCGGCTGGCGGGCCAGCACGATGCCTACCAACGCCGCCGCCGCCGGACCGCGCCCAAAACCACCAGCCACCAACGGCACGGCCATGAACGCCAGCACGAGCAAACCCACGTAGAGCACACGAGTGCGGCGATCACCGAGGCGCACCGCGAGGGTCCTCTTACCCGAGCGGCTGTCGCCGGGGATGTCCCGCAGGTTGTTGACCACCAACAACGCAGTGGCGAGGAGACCTACCGGCACCGCTGCCACCGCCGAGAGGCCAGTGAGGTACCCCGTCTGCACATAGGCAGAGCCAACCGTGGCTACCAGTCCGAAAAACACGAACACGAACACTTCCCCGAATCCGTAGTAGCCGTAAGGCCGCGAACCACCGGTGTAGAACCATCCTGCGGCCACCGACGCCGCGCCGACGAGCAACAACTCGGGGCCCACTGCCACCGCCAGCGCCAAGCCGGCCACTACGGCGATGAGAAACGACGCCAGGGCGGCGCGCTTCACGGCGGCGGCCGGTTTGATCCCCCAGCCCACCAGACGCACCGGACCAACCCGCTCGGTGGGATCGTCGGTACCCCGCACCCCGTCGCTGTAATCGTTGGCGAAGTTCGTGCCGATCTGGAGCCCGAGGGCTACGACCCCGGCGGCGACCGCCCGCCACGCATGTATCTCCGCCACCCCGACGGCGCACGCGGTGCCCACGAGCACCGGCACAATCGCGGCGGGTAGGGTGCGAGGGCGGGCCCCGGCCACCCAACAACGCCAGCCCACCGGCGGGGACGGCGAGGCGGCAACAGTCATGACATCGCCGAGTCTCACCCAGGAGTCCGTAGCCTGCCAGCCATGGCCCGCCTGGTGGTGCTCGACACCGATGACCCCACGTTCCTCAACGGCCTCCGCCGGGCCTGGGACGACGGCGATGCGATACTGCCGGTCGATCCCCGGTGGCCGCCCCCCATCCGCGCGGCGATCCTGGACACCGCCCGGCTCGCCGAACCCTGCGGACCGGGCGACGCGGTGGCCATCGCCACCAGCGGGACCACCGGCGCGCCCCGGGTGGCCATGCTCACCCATGCCGCCGTGGCGGCCTCGGCGAGCGCCACCAGCCGCCGGTTGGAGGTAGATCCCGCTCGCGACCGTTGGCTGGCCTGTCTTCCCCTCGCCCACATCGGCGGGCTGTCGGTGGTCACCCGGGCCCTACTCACCAACACGCCCCTCACCCTGCAACCCCGCTTCGATGCCGGGGCGGTAGGGCAAGCCGCCGCCGATGGTTGCACCCTCACGGCGCTGGTTCCCACCACCATGAGCCGCGTGGATCCGGCCCGGTTCCGAACCATCCTGGTGGGCGGGCAGGCCGTGCCCGAGCAGCGCCCGCCAAACGTCATCGCCACCTATGGGATGACCGAGACGGGCAGTGGGGTGGTGTATGACGGGGTACCCCTCGATGGGGTGGAACTACGCATCAGCCCTGCCGGCGAGGTGCAGGTGCGGGGAGCCATGCTACTGCGGGCCTACCGCGACGGACATGACCCCAAGGATGCCCACGGCTGGTTACCCACCGGCGACATGGGCAGCCTCACCAAGGGCATCCTCAGCGTGTACGGGCGCGGGAGTGACCTGATCATCACGGGCGGTGAGAACGTGTGGCCCGTCGCGGTGGAAGAGGCACTGCTCCACCATCCGAAGGTGGCCGAGGTGGCAGTGGTGGGTCGCCCCGACCCCGAGTGGGGAGCACGGGTGCACGCGGTGGTGGTGCCCGTCGAGGCCACCGATCCCCCCACGCTGCACCAACTCCGCCAGCACGCGAAGGAGTGGCTCCCGACCGCTGCCGCTCCCCGCTCGCTGCAGATCGTGGCGGCCTTGCCCCGCACCGCCACCGGCAAGATCATCCGCGCCGACGATTAGCGGCGGGCCGCCGGACCCAGCAACGCGCCGCCGTCTACCACCATGACGTGGCCCGTGATCCACGACGCCAAATCACTGGCCAGAAAGAGCGCAGCATTGGCGATGTCGACCGGCTCGCCAAGGCGGCCCAAGGGCATAGAGGCCGCGATACGCGCCTCGTTCGGCTCCCAGAGCGCCCGGGCCATGTCGGTTTTCACCAGCCCGGGGGCAATGGCGTTGACCCGCACCTTCGGGGCCAACTCAGCGGCCATGGTGCGAGTGAGGTGCAACAGGGCCGCCTTCGTGGCGTTGTAGATCCCGATCGTAGGTTCCACCGACAGGCCCCCCACCGACGCGATATTGAGCACAGATCCACCCCGTTGCGCTAACGACCGCTGGTAGGCGAACTGCGTCCACACCAGTGGGCCGCGCAGGTTCACCTCGAAGGTCTTGTCGTATCGAGGCAGATCGATATCCATGGTAGGACCGCTGTAGGGATTGGTGGCGGCGTTGTTCACCAAGATGTCAATGCCCCCGAAGCGTCGCACGCAGTGTTCCACCGCCGCTTCGGCCTGATCGGGATCGCCGGCGTTGGCGGCCATCACGTCCACGTCGCCACCGATCTCGGCGGCTGCCGCGATGAGGTCGGGTAACTTGCGCGATGTGAGGAGCACCGAAGCACCCGCATCGGCGTAGGCCCGAGCGATGGCTTTGCCGATACCGCGTGATGCCCCGGTGATGAGAGCGACCCGTCCTTCTAAAGAGATCTCCACCCCAGGACCGTACCGTGCGCCACGGGTTCCTAAGGTGGGCAGGTGAACCGCCTCGCCACTGAGACCAGCCCATACCTCCGCCAGCATGCCGACAACCCCGTAGACTGGTACCCCTGGGGGGAGGAAGCCTTCGCGGCGGCCGCCCTGACGGATCGCCCGATCCTGCTGTCGATCGGCTATTCGGCCTGCCACTGGTGCCACGTGATGGCCCATGAGAGTTTCGAGGATCCGGCGGTAGCGGCGGTGATGAACGAGAGATTTGTGAACGTGAAAGTGGACCGCGAGGAGCGGCCCGATGTGGACGACATCTACATGGAGGCCACCCAGGCCATGACCGGCAGCGGTGGTTGGCCGATGACGGTGATCTGCACGCCCGATGGCCGTCCCTTCTTCGCGGGCACTTATTTTCCCAAGGAGCGACGCGGCGGCATGATCGGCTTCGTTGAGTTGTGCGAGAGGATCGACGAACTGTGGCAAACCCGGCGACCTGAACTCCTTGCGCAAGCCGATCAACTCACCAGCGCCCTCGGACGCTCCGCTCTCCTGGAAGCCACCGGCAACCTCCCCACCGTGGCCGACCTCGACGGAGCCATCGACATCCTCCTGACCGCCAGTGATCCGCACTGGGGGGGCCTGGGTCACGCGCCCAAGTTTCCCCAGCCGATGGCCCAAGAGGTCCTCGCCACCGCCGCCGCCCGCGGCCACACCGCAGCCCTCGCCGCCCTCACGACCAGCCTGGATGCCATGGCCGCCGGGGGCATCTACGACCACCTCGGCGGCGGCTTCTCCCGTTACGCCGTGGACAACGTATGGCTCGTGCCCCATTTCGAAAAGATGCTCTACGACAACGCTCTCTTGATCCGCCTCTATCTCCATGGCTGGCTCCTCACCGCCGAGCCACGGTTCCTCCAGACCCTCACCGAGACCATCAACTACACCATCACCGAACTGCGCCAACCCGGGGGCGGCACCAGTTCGGCGGAGGATGCCGACAGCGAAGGCGAGGAGGGCCGGTTCTATGTGTGGACCCCCGAGCAGATACGCGACGTGCTGGGCGAGGATGCCGATGCCGCCATTGCCTTCTACGGCGTCCAGGCTCCCGGCAACTTCGAGCACAACACCAGCATCCTGAACCGGATGCACGCCCGCGGGGTGCTCGATCGGCCCGTCGAGATCGAAACCGCCCGGCAGGCGTTGTTCGATGCACGTGCCACCCGGGTGCGCCCCGGCCTCGACGACAAGGTGCTCACCGAGTGGAACGCATACCTAGTGGCGGCACTGGCTGAGGCTGGGGCCGCCTGCGATGAACCGTCCTGGGTGGCCGCGGCGGTGGAAACCGCCGAGTTCCTCCTCACCCACCTGCGACGGCCCGATGGGCGCTGGCTGCGGTCCTGGCAGGCCGATGCGGGCGCGCGTCACCTGGCCTACGCCACCGATCACGGAGCGCTCATCGATGCCTTTACGCGTCTGGCGGAGGCCACCGGCGAGGCCCGCTGGATCGCCGAGGCGCGCCGGGTGGCCGACGCGCTGATCCACCTGTTTTGGGATGAGGAGCGAGGTGGTGTGTTCACCACCGGCCACGACGCCGAGGCCCTCATCACCCGCCCGAAGGATCTGATGGACAACGCCACGCCGGGGGCCAACGGCCTGGCGGCGGTGGGGTTGCTGCGCCTGGCGGCCCTCACCGGCCACGAGCCCTACCGGGCCGGCGGCGAGGCCATCGTGGCCCTACTGGGCCCTCTGGCGGTGGCCCAACCCACGGCCTTTGGTCAGGTGCTGGCGGCGGTGGATCTTCTGGTGCGGGGGACCACCGAGATTGTGATCCCCGGCCATCGTCCCGATCTGGTGGCCGCCACCCGGGCCCGTTACCTCCCCGGGGTTGTGCTGGCGTGGGGGGAACGCTACGACTCGCCGCTGTGGGAGGGCCGGGAGGATAACCGCGCCTACCTCTGTCGGCACTACACCTGCGCACTACCCACCGACGACGCGGCCGCCCTGACGGCCCAACTCATCGCCTGAGCTACCGCGCCGAGGCCGATCCGCCCGGGCGGATCAGACCCTGACCACGATCTTGCCGATGTTCTCACCGAGAAACATCGCGTTGAGCGCCCGGGGGGCCGAGGGGAGGCCCTCGAAGATGTGACTGCGGTGCTCAAGACGCCCATCAGCCACCCACTCCCCCAGAGTGTCCATGATGTCGGCGTAGCGGCCCCAGGAGTCCCAGGAGATGAAGCCCTCCATGCGGGCCCGCCGGGCGATGAGGTTGAGGTAGTTGGCCGGGCCGGGCGGCTTGAACAGATCGTTGTAGGAGGAGATGGCCCCACAGAGAACGACCCGAGCGTGATCGGCCAGTCGGCCGAGCACGGCCTCAAGGATCGGGCCGCCGGTGTTGTCGAAGAACACATCCACCCGCTGGGGACACAGCGCCCGCAGCTGGGCGGGGACATCGTCGGTGCGGTGGTTGATGGCACCGTCGATCCCGAGGCCCTCCACCAGCCAGGCGGCCTTCTCATCGGTTCCGGTGATCCCGATCACCCGGCACCCCAGGATCTTGGCGATCTGCACGGCGATGGATCCCGTGGCCCCGGCGGCGGCCGACACGACCACCGTCTCGCCCTGGGCGACCCGGCCGATCTCGGTGAGGCCCACATAGGCGGTGAGCCCGTTGGCGCCGAACACGCCGAGCGCGGCGAGGGGGTCGATCCCTTCGGCAAGGGGCGTGGTGAGCATCGGGTCGTCGCTCACCACGGCGTACTCCTGCCATCCGGTGAGCGTGGACACCAAGGCGCCTTCGCGTACACGATCGCTACGCGACGCCACTACACGGCCGACGCCGCTACTTCGCACCACTTCCCCGATCTCGACCGGGGGGATGTAGCCCTCCGCTTTCGACAGCCAGGTGCGGACGGTGGCGTCGATGCCGATGTACTCGGTCTGCACCAACACCTCGCCGCTGGCCAGATCGGCCACGTCCACCTCGTCGTGGCCGAAGTCGTTTTCGGTCACCAAGCCTTCGGGACGTCGAGCCAACACGACACGACGGTTTTTCAGGTCTCCCACGGCGGTGACCTTATCGGGCAACCCGACCGGCCCGAGGCAAGGCTGGGTGGGGTGGGAGGGCTACCAGGCCCCGCGGTGAAGGACGTCGGCGAGCGGCAGACGGCCCCGGCTCTGGGAGCGGCCCGGCCGATCTGGCGCCGGGTGCCCCAGGGCGACTGTACCCACGCTTCTCCATCCGCTGGGTACGCCCAGGGCGGCCAAGACGGCCTCCTCATGGTCGAACAGACCAAAGAAACAGGCCCCCAAACCGGCCTCAACCACGCCCAGCAACAGATGCTCCACCGCCATGCCACCATCCACCCACCAGTAGGGCACCGGCCACTCCTGTCCCCTGCCGCCCAGGCCCGCCGAGGCCTTGTCGGGCTCGGCGTAGCGGTCGACCCATGTATCGGGCCGGATGAGGACCACGATCAGCACCGGGGCGGTCACCAGCCCGGGCCAGCGAAAATCGACCCGTCGCTCCGGGGGCAGGGTGACATCCCAGTAGCGATCGGTCTGGCTCGCCCCTTCCAGCACCACGAACGCCCACCCCTGACTGTTTCCAGCCGATGGGGCGCGCCGGGCCAAGTCGATCAGGCCATCGACCACGCTCGGGTCGATGGGCTCGGGGGTAAAGGCCCGCACCATGCGACGCCGCCGGACGGCGTCGCTCAGGTCCAAGAGCGAATCAGCCCAGTTTGGCGAGGTCTTCGGCCATAGCCCAGCCGAAGGCCACGAGGGAGTCGCCCCGCTTGAGGTTGAACCCCTTGAACAACGCCACCACCCCGGCCGGAATGGCCTCAGGCTTCAGGCTGTCGTGGTCGAACACCTCCGGGTGCGACCCGGTGCCCTTGGCGGTGAAGGTCCGATCGTCGTAGGACGCAGTATCCACGCCGAACCGCTTGGCCAACCGTCGACCCCAGGCCCGCTCCTCGCCGCTCGCCTTGTGGTCAGGCCGGGGCACCACATCGTTGAGGGCCCGCAACGCATCGAAGCCTGACGGCACGATGAAACGTGTACCCACCAAAACGTCTTCGTCGGGGAAGGCCAGCATGGCTCGGCGCAACTCGTCTTGCATGACGGCGCGCAGCACGGTGTCGCGCTTGGCGCTGCGCTTCACTGACGCCAATCCCACCAGCACGGCGGGCGTACCGCCGATGCGCTCGAGGGTGGAGAACGCGAAGCCCTTGAGCTTGCCGTTCTCGCGGGCCTGAGTCACCAGCACCCAGGCCTCGGCCTGCTTGGAGAGCAGTCCGGCCTCGTAGGGAATCGGGCCCTCGGCGCACAGGTCGGCCAACTCAGCGAGTTCGGCATCTCCCAGTGCGGTGCAATCTTTAGTTTCGACCTGGATCGACATTCTCTTGCCTGCCTCCAGAAACCTCGTGGTTAGACCTCTACAGTCCAGTAGACGCGGCCGCCGAACGCAATTCGACGGCGTAACTGCCACCGACAAACCACCTGCTCAATGGGCGTGACCAGCGGGTCAGGAAGCCCCTTAGGCCACGATGGCACTCGCTCCCAGCATCACCCGTAGCTCGGCCAGGAGTGGGGGCACCACCTCCACCGTCCAGGCCTCCGGGAGGCGCAGGACCTGCCGCTCGCCGAGATGCAAGAGCACCGGCGACTCCCCCGGATAGGCCGCCAGGACGCGCTTGAGTTCCTCGATCAACGTCTCCGACACCGCCGCCGCGGGGATGTTCACCTGCAGCGGAAACCCCTCGCCCGACATCGGCTCGAAGATCTCGATATCCATGGCGATCAACTTGGGTTGATCGTCCCGGGCATCGACGCGCGCCTTCACCACGACGATGGCATCCTCGGTCAACTTGTGGCCGTGCTCCGACATCGACTTGGGGAACACAATCACCTCAACCGAACTCTGCAGATCCTCCAGCACAAACACTGCCATCAGATCGCCCTTCTTCGTCCATTTGCGCTGCAGGGTCGTAAGCACACCGCCGAAACTCATGACGTGCCCGTCGGGTAGCTCGGCCAGGTCGGCCAACGTCGCATCAGTGCGACGACGCAACGACGCCTCGGCCCCCATCAGCGGATGGTCGCTGACGTAGAGGCCCAGCATCTCCTTCTCGAAACTCAAGCGTTCCCGTTTGGCAAACTCAACCATGGGGATGGGCGGGCGCTCATCGAACATCTCGCCGGCGTCCTCTACCTCACCGAAGAGCGACATCACCCCCATGTCGCGTTCTCGGCGCCGGGCGATGGTGGAGTCGATGATGTGCTCGAAGGATCGCAACAAACCCTGACGGGTGTGCCCCAGGCTGTCGAACCCCCCGGCCTTGATCAGCGACTCCATGGTCTTCTTATTAAGAACCTGAAAATCCACCCGTTCCACGAAATCGTAAAAATCCTTGAACGGCCCGTTGGCGTCGCGCTCGGCGATGAGCAGACCCACCAGGCCCCCGCCCACGTTACGAATCGCCGACAGGCCGAATACGATGGAACGCTCGTCGCTGCTGGCCCCCGCCACCGGCGTGAAATCAGCCACCGACCGATTCACGTCGGGCACGAGCACCAGGACCTTCATGGTGCGACACTCGGAAAGGTAGATGGCCGCCTTATCGAGGTTGGTCTTCACGCTGGTGAGGAGGGCGGCGAGGTACTCGGCGGGGTAATGCGCCTTGAGGAAGGCAGTCTGATAGGCGATGAAGCCGTACCCGAAACTGTGCGACTTGTTGAAGGCGTAGTCGGCGAACTGCTCGATCGTGATGAACAGCGAAGTGCCCAACGCCTCGCCGTAGCCGGTGGCCTCCACCCCCTGCACGAAGGCCGCCTTCTCCTTCGCCATGACCTCACGCGATTTCTTACCCATGGCCTTACGGAGGTTGTCGGCCTGAGCGAGGGAGTAGCCGGCGAAGCGTTGCGCCACCCGCATGATGAGCTCTTGGTAGATCATCAGGCCGTAAGTGTCGGCGAGCAGTTCCTCGGCATCGGGATGGAAGTACTCAATGGGCTTGCGCCCGTTCTTACGGTCGGCGTAATCGTTGTGCATGTTGGCCGCCATGGGCCCCGGCCGGTAGAGCGCCACGAGCGCCGCCACGTCTTCGAAACTCGATGGGGCCAACGACCGCATCAGCGCCCGCATCGGGCCGCTCTCCAGTTGGAACACTCCGATGGAGTCGCCCCGGCACAGCAGCCCAAGGGTCTCGGGATCGTCCAGCGGGACGCCGTCGATGTCCAGTTGGATACCACGAGTCTCCTCAAGAATCACCAGGGTGTCGCTGATCACATCGAGGTTCCGTAGGCCCAGGAAATCCATCTTGAGGAGGCCCAGTTCTTCCACCCCGTGCATCTCGTACTGGGTGACTACCGGCGTGTTGTCCGTGGCCTCGCCCCCCACGGGCTTGCGCTGGATGGGAAGGTAGGTGGTGAGCGGCTCCTTGGTAATCACCACGGCGGCGGCGTGAATGCCGTCCTGGCGTCGCATGCCCTCGAGCCCCTTGGCCACCTCGATGACCTTGGCGGCATCGGGATCTTCGTCGCGCATCTTGCGCAGATCCCCCGCCATGTTGAAGCCCTCCTCGTACTTCGGATCGAGATCCAGACAGGCCCGCAGCGGCGTGTCGCGGCCCATGATCAGCGGCGGCATGGCCTTGGCCACCTTGTCGCCCACGATGTAGGGATACCCGAGCACTCGGGCGGCGTCGCGTACCGCCGCCCGAGCCTTGATGGTCGAGAAGGTAACGATCTGAGCCACATGGTCGCGCCCGTACATCTCCGCGGCGTACCGGATCATCTCATCCCGGTAGCGGGAGTCGAAGTCCATGTCGATGTCGGGCATCGAGACCCGACTCGGGTTCAAGAACCGCTCGAAGAGAAGGTCGTAGCGGATCGGATCGAGGTCGGTGATCCACAAGGCGTAGGCCACGGCGCAACCGGCCGCACTCCCCCGGCCCGGGCCCACCCGGATGCCGTTATCGCGGGCGTGTTTGATGAGGTCCCACACGATGAGGAAGTACGACGAGAAGCCCATCGTCTCGATCACCTGAAGTTCGTACACAATCCGATCCACGGTGGCATCGGCAAGGCCGTCCCCCCAGCGGCGACGGGCTCCTTCCATCGTGAGGTGGCGGAGGTACTCGGAGTCGGTGGCGAAGCCTTCCGGCAGGGGGAACATCGGTAGTTGCGGCTTGCCGAACTCGATCTCCACATGAGCCCGCTCGGCGATCCACAGCGTGTTGTCGCAAGCCTCGGGAATCTCCTCGAACAGACACCGCATCTCCTGGGACGACTTCAGGTAGTGCTCAGCACCGTGGAATTTCAAGCGATCCGGATCGCTCATAAGCGACGAGGTCTGGACGCACAACAAGGCATCGTGCGCGACGGAGTCCTCTCGCGCCACGTAGTGGCTGTCGTTGGTGGCCAACAGGGGCGCTTGCAGTTGCTTGGCGATCTCGAGCAGGGCCGGATTCGTGCGGTGCTGCTCGGGGATGCCGTGATCCTGCATCTCAATGAAGAAGTTGTCGCGTCCGAAGATGTCTTGGAATCGCCCCGCCGCTTGAAGGGCCCCGTCGTGGTCGTCTCGGAGGAGTTTCTGCAACACGTGCCCGCCGAGACAGCCCGAGGTGACGATCAATCCCTTGCTGTGCTCCTCCAGTAGTTCCCAATCCACCCGAGCCTTGTAGTAATAGCCCTCGAGATAGGCCCGAGAGCTCAGCTGGATCAGGTTCTTGTAGCCCTCGTTGGTCTCGGCGAGAGCAGTGAGGTGGTAATAAAGTTTTCTCCCACCATCCGCTTCGCCACCTCCGTCATCCATGCGGCCGCGGCGGGAGGGGCGCTCGCTGCGGTGCTCGTGGGCCATGTACAACTCGGAGCCGATAATCGGCTTGATACCCTGCTGCCGGCACTCTTTGTAGAATTCCAGCACCCCGTACATGTTGCCGTGATCGGTGATCCCGAGCGCCGGTTGGCCGTCGGAAACAGCTGCCCCCACCACTTCGCTGATCCGAGCGGCCCCATCGAGCATCGAGTACTCGGTGTGCACGTGGAGGTGGGTGAAACTATCTGCCACTCCCGACCCCACCTCCTTCCACGGCCACAAGATGCCCACAAGGACATATCCACAACCTGTGGACGAATCACACGGGTGTGATTCGTGACCGTAGCACCGCCATCCCTGACCGGTCTAGGGGAAAAAGTCAGCGGTGCTGATCGGCGTCGAGTTGGCGGAAGGCGGCCCGCAATTCCTCCATCTCGGCTTCGTCACCGGGCAAGACGATGGCACGCGCCGCCCCTGCGGAATCCAGGGCCACTCCCCGGGCGGCGAAGAAGAGCCGAACCCGCTCATCGAACCGTCCGCGAAAAACCTCCGCACCCTCAGGACCCGTCTCGGGAAGGATCGCCACGAGTCGGTGCAGGTGGTGATCGGAGGCGTGCACCACATGGTCCACCGCGCGCACCCCCTCCGCTAGTTGCCGACCTAGATCACGCAACACAGCCCGGCGTTGGCGGGTGGAGAGCGACTGAAAGGACGTGACGGGCACGTCGAGGGCCACCACGGAGAACAAGGTCTGGTACCGGAGGGCGCGCGCCATTTCTAGATCCGTCTGGTGGAGGAGGTAGCGGGCGTTGTGGAGCCCGGTCTCATCATCGATCTCGTCGTAGAGCGCCAGTTTGTCGAGGGAACCCTCCAGCACCTGGGTGGACCAACCCCCCAGCGCGCCAAAGATCAGATAGGCCGCAGCCCGCGCGGCGAGCAGACCGGTGAACTCGCCGATACCGATGGCCTCGATGGCTGGGGTCCGCAAGGCTGCGTAGATACCCGTGGCCACCACTGCCGCCCCCACGCCGCCGCGCATCCCGCCGTACACAAAGGCCAGAAAAATCGGCAGGAACAGCAGGGTGGCGACCACCTCCACGGTGTCGACCCCGCGCACGAAGGACACCAGTGCCACCAACCCCAACACGGTTAGCCCGGTGATCAGCAACACCCTGCGGGCCTGGGTGTAACTGAGCCGAGTCAGTCGATCTGACAAGGGTGCGGTCACGAGGCGCCAGGCTAGTCACCCCCTAGTCCTCCACAGGGTTTATGGTGACGCCATGCCATCAGCACTACGGGCCCAGGTCGCCCTTGTGGTACTCCTGGCCATTCTGCTGATCCCCATCGGCACTTCCTCGCTGCGAGGGTTAACCCATGTGCTCACCTGCAACGAGGAGGCCGCCGCCGACTTCAGCGTGAACTCCGGGGGCGACGCCCCCTCCATGGTCACCTCCTCGATGACCATCACCCGAGGCGATGTCAACGACGGCACCACCAACGCAGAGGGGGATGTGACGGTCAACGAATTGTGCGGCGGACTGACCCTAGATCTGGCCGTGGGCACAACACCCCAGGCTGATCGGTTTCCCGTCACCCTCACCATCACCAACAACAGCGCCTACGGGTGGCGGGGTTCGGTACAGATGCAACTCGACAACACCGACATCCCGATCACCATCGGCCGCATCGATGCGGGCGGTGTCGCCAAGAACACCTTCGTGCTCCGGGTAGACCCCGACCGGCGCTACGACCTCAAGGGCTCGCTACTCATCGGCCCCTGAGCCTGGTTAGAGGTAGGCGCCCGGGGGGACGCTGGGCGTCCCATCGACAGGAGGGGCCATGCCGGGGGGCAACTCGCCTCGCATCTGCTCGAGTTGCTGACGGGCCACCATCTGTTGGGCAAACAGCGTGGCTTGGATCCCGTGAAAGAGCCCCTCGAGCCAGCCCACCAGTTGCGCCTTAGCGATCTTCAATTCCGCGGCACTGGGGGTGGCCCCCTCGTCGAAGGGAATGGTGAGGCGAGCCAACTCCTCCTGCAGATCAGGCGACAGCGAGCCCGCCAACTCCTCGATAGACGTATCGTAGATTTCACGGAGCCGATCTCGGCTGGGTTCGTCGAGTTCGCTCTGGTGGACCTCATCGAGCAACTGCTTGATCATCGAGCCGATCCGCATGACCTTGCCGGGCGACTCCACCGCTTCGTGGGGGCCATCGGGGGTTTCGGGCACGACAGCGGGGACGAGTATGTCGTCGAAAGCAGTGGGAACGGTATCGGACATGGCCTGTACCCTACCGACCAAGACGAACTAGTGGGCCACGCCCGCCAGCAAAGGCACCAGCATTTCGTCGGCGGTTAGAGACCCATGGCGACCCACCAGTTGAAAGGGTCCTGTATCGGTGGGGTCCCCGAAGGCCACTGTGCCCTTGGCCGCGAGCAGCACATCACCGAGTCGACTGGCCGCCGCCTCAGTCACCACAGGGCCATACCACCCCTGCGCGATAGCCTCGGCCCGGGTACGCACCCAGGCGTGGTCACCCAGCCGAGCCCGACACGCCTCTTCGAGATCGGTGCGACGCCCGGCCCGGGCGTGGAGCCACCGAAAGCGACCCTCACCCGATTGCTGGCCCACATGGGCCAGCACGTCCCCCGGCAGGGACACCACGTTGTCGCCGGTCTCCACCTGCCCATGGTCGGCGGTAACCACCAAGGCAGTGCCGGACGGAAGTGACTCCAGAAGGGTGGCCACCAGGTGATCGACCCACCGCAACTCCTCGTCGTACTGGCTGCCGAGGCCGTACTCATGCGACACCGTGTCGAGCCCGTCGTAGTAGGCGTAGAGGAAGGGCTCGCCGTCCGTGGCCAGTCGGATGATCTCCGCCGCCAGGGTGCCCACGGTGCGATAGCCGGTGAAACGCACCTGGTGGAGATGCGCCTGGGTGAAGCCCGACGTCGCAAACTCCGCCCGGGTGATCACCGGTGGACGCTGACCTCCGAAACAGGGCTGCGACTGCATCCGGCTCGGGGCAATGGTGCGACGGGCATCACCGGATTCCACCGACCAGCGCAGCACGTTGAGCACCTCGCCCTCTACCGCCATCCGGTACCCCATGATGCCGTGCTCACCCGGCGGCAAGCCGGTGGTGATGGAGGTGAGGGCGGTGGCGGTAGTGGAAGGCGCCACGGTGGAAATGGGTCCTCCCTCGAGGCCCGACAGGGCCGGTGCCACCTGACGGCGGGCCTCGAGTTGGTTCCAGCCCAGGCCATCGAGCACCAGCAGCACCACCCGAGGGGCCCCAAGCGCCACGGCGGGCATCCACGGCGGGATCTGGGCCGGGGGGTGGAGCAAAGTGGGTACCACGTTGGTAATGCAGGCGCCGTCATAGGCAGGGAGGTGAGGGGCATCGGACATGAACGGTACGAGCGTACCGTGACCGCGCCCCCTGCCCTAGGGTTGGGCCTGTGAAGGTGTCCACCCGGGGTGACTACGCCAGCCGAGCACTTGTCTCCTTGGCCCTGCAACCCGACGGTACCAGCCCCACTTCTGTGCGAGATATCGCGGAGCGCACCGGCCTACCCCAGCCCTACCTCGAACAGATCCTCCTTGCTCTCAAAGGTGCCGGCCTCGTGCATTCCAAACGCGGCGTAGGCGGTGGCTACACCCTCGCCCGCCAGCCGGAAAAAATCACCCTCGGCGAGATCGTGTCGGCCGTCGATGGTCCGATTGGGCTGGGTGATTTCGGCGAACCCCACCAGGACGGCGCCTGTGACCACGAAGGCCAATGCGTCCTCCTCGCCGTGTGGGCCGGGATCAGTGGTCGCATCCGCACCCACCTGGACAGCTTCACCCTGGCCGACATCGTGGCCATGTCCCGAGGGCAGGCCGATTGGCCCGACCCTATCTTGGGCTAAGGAGCCCTCAGCGCAAGCGGCCGAGGACCTCAACGAGGTCGGCGGGAATGGGCGAGGAAAACGACAGCGGGTTCCCCGTGACGGGGTGGGCCAGTTCGAGGAGTTCGGCGTGGAGGAAGGGTCGGCCCATGGGGAGGGACTGGCGGGCGCCGTCGTAGCGGTTGTCGCCCACTACCGGGTGACCGATCGAGCGCAGATGCACCCGGATCTGATGGGTACGACCCGTCTCCAAGGTGCAGGCAAGTTCGGTCACCGCCACCGGCTCGGTGAAGGTAGCGAGGACCTCATAGCGGGTGCGGGCCTCCTTGCCCCGCGCGTCGATGGCCTGCCGGGTTGGTTCTCGCATCGATCGAGCGATGGGAGCGTCGATGAGGCCGCGGACAGCATCGAAGGTGCCCCACGCCAGCGCCCGATACCGGCGGTGAACTGACCGAGCCGCCAGCGCTGCCACCAGGGCCTCATAGGCCGCGGGGGTGCGGGCCACCAGCAGTAATCCCGACGTGCCCTTATCGAGACGGTGAACAATGCCCGGCCGGGCTGCGTCCACTCCCACCGCCACGATCTCGGGATAGCGGGCCAGGAGACCGTGCACGAGGGTGCCCGTGCGCTGACCGGCCCCCGGATGCACCACCAGACCCGCAGGCTTGTCGATCACCAACAAATCGTGGTCCTCGTAGACCACCGGCACGACCAAGCCGGGTTCGGGCACCAGACGGGCCGCCTCGGCCCGATCCGGCACATCGACCTCCACCACCGCACCGGCGCGGAGCCGCGCCGAGCGCGACCCCACCACCGTTCCGTCTACCAACACCACCCCGGCCGACACCAACTCCGCCACCTCAGACCGACTGATCCCGGTGATCATGGCGACGATGCGATCCACCCGTTCACCCGCCATCGCCTCGGGCACGACGTCGCTCACGATCATGCTGGCTCCGCCGCACCCCGAGAAGACAACACGAGCAAACCAATCCCGATCCATAGCGCCGCGTCGGCCAGATTGAACACTGGCCACCACCCCAGGTCCGCGAAGTCCACCACCTGCCCACCAAAGAATCCATTGCCGGCTCGCAGGGCCCGGTCCACTTGATTGCCGAGCGCCCCGCCCAGGATGATGCCCAGGCCCAGCGCCCGAGCACGGTTGTCGGCCCGCCAGGCCAGCACCGCCACCACCGCCATAACGGCCAGCCCCCCGAGCACGATCACCGGCGCCCACCCGCCGCCGCTCCCGATACCGAAAGCCACTCCGGGGTTGAACACCAGGCGCAAATCCATCGGCCCGGCTACGCGGATCGGGCCATCGGCGAGAGCCGAGAGGGCCCACTGCTTGGATAGTTGATCCAACACCACTACCGCCGCAGCCGCCCCAAAGGCCAGACCCGGATAGGAGGCCGGAGCGGTAACTGACTCAGCGACGGGAAAAGCCCGCGCTCTTGCACTGCACGCACAGGGCAGCATGTGGAAGGGCCCGCAGGCGCTCCTTCGGGATGGTGGCGTGACACTGCTCACACCACCCGTAGACACCGTCTTTGATCTTGACCAGGGCCGTGTCGATGTCTTCGACGGCGATCAGTGCCTGAGCGCTGAGGGTGAGGTCTCGTTCGCGTTCCACCGCAATGGTGTCGCCCTCCCCGGACTCCTCATCGAACTGGACATCGCCGGGATCTCGCTCGAACACCAACGAGTCGGCCTCGGCCTTGAGGGTGGCGGCCTGATGAACGTAGACGGCTCGCTCTGCCTTGAGCGCCTCCACCTGGTCGAGGAGGAACTTGTCCAACTGACCGGTGCGCTTGGCTGGGGCCTTTCGGGCGGAACGGGCACCGAGGGCATTCACTTCGGCCAGGCGGGGCGGTGATGCCACCAGACGAGCCACCGGCGCCTTCTTCACCACGGCCTTCTTCACCACGGCCTTCTTGACCACGGCCTTCTTCACCACGGCCTTCTTCACCGGCGCCTTCTTCACCGGCGCCTTCTTCACCACCGCCTTCTTCACCGGCGCCTTCTTCACCACCGCCTTCTTCACCACCGCCTTCTTCACCGGCGCCTTCTTCACCACGGCCTTCTTCGCCACGGCCTTCTTCGCCACGGCCTTCTTCGCCGGAGCTTTACTGGCCTGTGCCTTGGTTGCCACGTTCACTTCCGTCCTGTCGAAGCCCCGCCGGTGTCCGGAAAGGGTGGCGCATCTTAGGCACGGACGCTCCGGAGAACAACCTACCGCTCCCCCGCACCGAGCCTGCCCGGCGGCCCGGTAGCCTGCGCTGATGCCATTCGGCCCCGTCGACCCCAACCTCGACCTCGTCGGCCTTGAGACCGCCGTCCTCGCCCGCTGGCGCGACGAGGACGTGGTGGAGCAGGTTCGCCGCAGCCGCGAGGGGGCCAAGCCGTGGGTGTTCTACGAGGGCCCACCCACCGCCAACGGCAAGCCCGGCCTGCATCATGTGTGGGCTCGCGCCTTCAAAGACCTCTACCCCCGCTTCCAAACGATGCGTGGCCATGCCGTCCCCCGCAAGGGGGGATGGGACTGCCACGGCCTGCCGGTGGAACTGGAGGTGGAGAAGGAACTGGGGCTGTCCACCAAGCCCGAGATCGAGGCCTTCGGCATCGAGGCCTTCAACCAGCGCTGCCGCGACTCCGTCACGCGTTACGTCGAGGACTGGTCGGCGCTCACCACCCGATCCGGCACCTGGATCGATACCGATGATGCCTATTGGACCCTCAGCAACGACTACGTCGAGTCGGTCTGGTGGCTGGTCAAACAACTATGGGACAAGGGCTTGTTGTACGAGGGCCACCGGGTCAGTCCGTACTGCGCTCGCTGCGGCACGGCCTTGTCCTCCCACGAGGTGGCCCAGGGCTATCAGGACGTTGTCGATCCCTCGGTGTACGTGCGGTTCCCCATCACCACCGGCCCGGTGGAGGGTGCTGATCTCCTCGTGTGGACCACCACACCGTGGACCCTCGTCTCCAACGTCGCCGCCGCGGTGGGCCCTGCGTTGCGCTATGTCCGCATCGCCGATCCCGCCGGCGGACGCGACTTGCTGCTGGGGGCCGCCGCCGCCGGGCGCCGCTATCCCGATGCCCCCTTGCTCGGGTCGTGGACCGGCACCGAATTGGTGGGCGGGCGCTACGACCGGCCCTTTTCCTATCTGGAGGCAACCGATGGCCAGCCGTGGCGCATCGTGGCCGCCGACTATGTGTCCGACGCCGACGGCTCGGGCATCGTCCACCTCGCCCCCGCCTTCGGCGAGGACGACGCGGCTGTGGGCCGGGCCGAGGGTCTTCCCACGCTGAACCCTGTCGATGAAACCGGCACATTCGACGACCGCATCGGCCCCTGGGCCGGTCGATTCGTGAAGGACAGCGACCGAGACATCATCACCGACCTCACCACCCGCGGCCTGCTCGTGGCGGAGGAGGCCTACGAACACTCCTACCCGCACTGCTGGCGTTGCCATACCCCCTTGATCTACTGGGCCAAGACTTCGTGGTTCGCCCGCACCTCCGACCGCCGCGCCGAGATGATCGAACAGAACGAGACGATCGGATGGCATCCCGAACACATCAAGCACGGGCGCTTCGGAAAGTGGCTCGAAGGAAACATCGACTGGGCCCTCTCGCGCGACCGCTACTGGGGAACCCCCCTCCCCATTTGGCGCTGCGACGACTGCCACCACGACACCTGTATTGGTTCGGTGGCGGAACTGTCGGACCGATCGGGACGGGACCTCACCGAAGTCGACCTGCACCGGCCGTTCGTGGATGCCATCACCTTGCCCTGCACCGAACCGGGCTGCTCGGGTTCGGCCCGTCGCCTCCAGCCGGTGCTCGATGCCTGGTTCGACTCCGGTTCGATGCCCTCGGCCCAACACCATCATCCCTTTGCCAGCGATGGCTCCCTACCGGCCTACCCGGCCGACTTCATCTGTGAGGCCATCGACCAAACGCGCGGCTGGTTCTACTCACTGCTCGCCGTCAACACGCTGGTGTTCGGTGAGACGCCCTACCGAAACGTCGTGTGTCTTGGCCACATCGTGGATGAGCACGGCGCCAAAATGTCTAAAACCAAGGGCAACGTCATCGACCCCTGGCACATCTTCTCCACCTACGGTGCCGACGCGCTGCGCTGGTACTTCTTCTCCGCCGGCCAGCCCTGGTCGCCCCGTCGGGTGTCCGAGGACGGCATCCGCGAGGCCACCCGGCAGACCCTCGTGACCCTGTGGAATGTCTTCTCCTTCCATGCCACCTACGCCGATCTCGATGGGTGGGTACCCGGGCCTGATGCCCCTGCGCCGGCCCACGTGCTCGACCGCTGGGTGCTCTCCGAACTCGACGACACCGTCTCGGCCATGACCACTGCTCTCGACGACTTCGATGCCCTCAGTAGTTCCGCCCGCCTCGCCACCTTCATCGACGATCTCTCCAACTGGTATGTGCGACGCAGTCGTCCCCGCTTCTGGAAGGCCCCCGATCCGGTGGCCCACGCCACCTTGCACCATTGTCTCGTCACGGTGGCCGAACTGCTGGCCCCCTTCTGCCCGTTCCTCGCCGACCAACTCCACACCACCCTCACCGGTAGCCCCTCGGTCCACCTCGCCGATTGGCCCAGCCCCGGCGGGTGGCGCGACGAGACTCTGGCCCGTTCGATGGCGGCGGCTCGCCGGTTGGTCGCTCTCGGGCGAGCCGCTCGTACCGACGCCAAGGTGAAAACCCGCCAACCGCTGTCGCGTGCCCTCCTTCTGCACCCCGGCGCCACCCTCACCCCCGACGTGCTCGAGGAGATCGCCGTGGAACTGAACGTCAAGACCCTCGAAGACGTGGACACCCTCTCGGGCCTACTGACCTGGACCGTCGTACCGAACTTCCGGGTGCTGGGACCGCGCTTGGGCCCCCGGGTGAACGAAGTCAAAGCCGCCCTCGCCACGGCCGACGGCTCGGCCCTGCAGCGTCACCTCGAGGCCGAAGGCTGGATCGAGGTGGGGGGCATTCGCCTCGAGGCCGCCGAGGTAGAACTACGCGCCACGCGGCACGACGACTTCGCCCTCGCGGAAGACAGTGGCTGGGCGGTGGCGTTGGACCTCGAGCTCAATGACTCACTCCGCCAGGAAGGCACCGCCCGGGAACTGGTACGAGCCCTGAACGATCTTCGCAAAGACCTCGGTCTGGAAATCGCCGACCGAGTGCGCATCACCCTGGCGGGCCCTCCCATCGTAATGAGCGCCCTACAGACCCACGGCGCGTGGATCGCCGGGGAGGTACTGGCCACCTCCCTGGATGCCGGAGAGCCTGGACCGGGGGCATCAGAGATCACCATCGACGATCAGGCGGTAATAGTCGCCCTCCGCCGCGACGACAGCTATTAGCGCTTACGACCGAAGCGGGGACGATCTGTCTCCGGGGCTTGGTCAAACAGGCCACCAATCTCGTCGTCTTCCCGGGGACCAAGAGGCGACTCGTCGGTCATCGCTTTGCGAAGTTCCGCCAGGTACGCATCGTCATCACCGAGCACATCAGTGGCTTGAGTGGGTAGATCGGTGACATCGATGGGGTCGGGACTATCGGCGTAGGCCGGCGAGGGCGTTGGCCCGGTGACCGCCTCGGGAGGCGCTACCGCCTCCACCGGCGCCAGCCGAATAGGAGCCGGGGCGGGATCGAAGGTTGGGGTGCTGGGCGAACTCTGGCTCAGCACGGGAAGATCTACCTCCCGCAACGAGGCCGGATCATCAAGCAGTCGTTGGAGTTCACGGGTGGTGAGACGCAATCGATCCCGCTGCTCAGAGAGGTGTCGCTGCAGCATGTCTACGTCTCCGTGCAACTGATCGCGCGCCAACTCCAGCTCACGCAACTCCGCCACCACCAGGCTCTGGGCGGTTTCTTGGGCACGGCGGGCTTCGGCATCGGCATCGGCCCGGGCCCGGGCGGTGGCCTCCTGCGCATCGAACAACATCCGACTCGCCTGATCGGTGGCAGCCGCCAACGTCTGAGCGGCGTGCTCCTCAGCTTCCTTAATGGCGGCATCGGCGGTGCGCTGCGCCAGCACCAGCGTGCGCTTCAAGGTCTCGTCCATGTCGCTGGTTGCGGTGGCCCGATCATTGGCCTCCGCCGCCCGGCGCTCGGCGTCCACAATGCGGGCTTCGGCACTCCCAGCGCGCTGGAGGGCCTCGTGCAAAGCGGAGTCTTGGCGCTCGAGGCCCACCGCCAGGCGTTCGAGAAACTCGTCCACGTCCTGTGTGTTGTAACCACCCCGCTTCGCCTCGCGGAACTCAACGTCGTTCAGTAACTGCGGGGTTACGTCCATGCCCTCCAGCGTAGTCAACGATCGAGGTGGCCGGGGGACAACTTCGATCAGCCGCAGATCAACAGGATGCCCACGAAGACAATGATCGGAGAAAGGTCAATGGCCCCCGCCCCCATCCGCACCGGGGGGATGACGCGACGCAATGGCCCCAGCACCGGTTCGGTGAGGGTCAGGATCACGTTGTTGACGCTCGCCAGCGCGGTGCCGGGGGTGGAGCGGACGTAGGAAAACAGAATGCGCGCCAAAATGATCCACAGATAGAAATTCAACAGTTGACAGATGAAGTCCATGGCTCGCGCTCAGCCGTCGAGGTAATCGTGGTCCCGCAGGCGCAGGCGATCTTCGGCAGAGACGTTGGCGGGCGAGAGAAGCAGGACGTTGGCGCTCACCTTCTCCATGTGACCGCCGATCCCATAGACCAAACCGGCGGCGAAGTCGATCAGGCGACGACGCAGGAGGCCGTCGACGTTCTCCAGATTCAAGATGACCGGTTGGTTCTCTTTGAGCCGGTCCGCCACCTCTTGGGTGTCGTTGAACGTGGCGGGAGCGATCACCTCAGGCTTGACCGCGGCTTCCGCCGGCAGTGGTCGCACTACCGCAGTCTGGGGCCGACGGGCCGGATCACCGCCGGTGCCCGACGCCTGCGGGCGCACACTGGGAATCGTGCGCACTGAGCCCTGGACCGGGGCCGACTGGCCAGGGTCTTCCCGGCTCGGGGGGTAGCGGCTGGGGGCGGGTGCCGGTCGGTCACGTTCCGGCGGGCGCTCATCGGCAGGTTCGTAGTCGTCGTACTCTTCGTCCGGACCGAGACCCAGATAGATCATTGCTTTTCGCCACATCGAAGCCCCTCGGTTTCTTGAGATTACGACACTACTGTCCCACGACCGAGGCGCCGTCACGCGGACCAAACAGGTCGGTCCCGATTCGCACCATCGTGCTCCCCTCGGCCACCGCCGCCGCCAGATCTCCGCTCATGCCCATCGAGCGTTCCGGCAGCCCTAGTCGATCGGCCAAGGCCCGCACCGAGGCAAACGAGGCTCGTACCAACGTGTCCGGTCCCCGGGGACCGATTGCCATCAGACCGCGCACTTCGAGCCCTAACTCCAGGCACCCCTCTACCAGCGCGGCCACTTGCTCCGGGGAGCAACCGGCCTGCTGAGGGAGACCCGTCACATTGACCTGCACCAGGACCGCCGCCGAGGGCGCGTGGCGGGCGATCTCCGCCGCCAGTGACAGGCGATCAACCGAGTGCCACAAATACACAAACGGGGCGATTCGTCGCACCTTGTTGCTTTGCAATCGACCGATGAAATGCCAGCGCACCCCGACCTGGACGGCCTCGGCTTTCGCGGCGAGTTCCTGGGCGTAACTCTCCCCGAGGTCCATCAAGCCGGCCGCAGTGGCGGCCTGGACCGTGGCCAGGGAGTGGCCCTTGGTGACGGCCACCAGACGTACACCCTCCGGGTCTCCCCCGGCGGCGGCAATCCGTTCCCGCACCGCGCCGGCGGCGGTCGCGATGCTCACGCTTCTTCCAGCCAAGCCATCGTCGCCATGCGCTCGGCGTCGCCGTTTTTGCGGTGGCTGTACCAACGCGGATCACAGGCCGTGCACCCCGAGGTGTCCTCCACCTGCGCCACGCCCGCCGCCTGCAACGCGGCGATCACCGCGACAGTCAGATCCAACCCGGGGGTGCCGGTAGCGGTGGTGCCCAGCACCGCTGATCCGTACAAGGCGGCCATCTCGTGTCGCTCTGACCCAACAAACTCGTAGCACTCAACGCGAATACAAGGGCCGATGTGGGCCACTCGCGGCGGGTCTCCAAGATCCACCAGCGCCGCCACCGCCTGCTCCACCACTCCGCCGCGCAAACCGCGCCACCCCGCGTGCACCACCCCCACGCTGCGCTCACCGAGCAGAACCACCGGCGGACAGTCCGCCGTACGCACCACCAGCGGACAGCCCGCCGTGGCCGTTACGGCGGCGTCGGCCGCCGCTCCGGCATGGTCACCCGGGGCCGCTACCACTACCACCCGATTTCCGTGCACCTGTCGCAACCAGGTCCAGGTGGGATGGGCGGCGCGAAGATCACCGGCCTGGTCACCCTCGGCCCGGGTCGTCCAGGCGAATCGCGGAACGAGCAGGGCTATTTGAGGAAGGACGGAACGTCGAAGTCATCGTCGTCGCCATCGTCGTCGTCGTCGGCAAACACGCTGCCCCCTCCGACTCCCGGACTGGCCGGACGGGTACCGCCGGCCCGGCCATTCTGCTCGTCCCATCGATCGAAGCCGGCGGCGATCACCGTCACCCGAACCTCATCGCCCATGTCGTCGTCGATGACCGTGCCGAAGATGATGTTGGCGTCGGGATGGGCCACACCGTGGATCACCTCGGCGGCTTCGTTCACCTCGAACAGGCCCAGATCGCTGCCGCCGGCGATGGTGAGGAGAATGCCGCGTGCCCCTTCGATGGAAGCCTCCAGGAGCGGGCTGGAGATGGCGCCGCGGGCGGCGTTCAGTGCCCTACCCTCGCCGCTCCCGTACCCGATGCCCATGAGGGCGGATCCGGCGTTGGTCATGATCATCTTCACATCGGCGAAGTCGGTGTTGATGAGACCCGGCGTGGTGATGAGATCGGTGATCCCCTGAACGCCCTGGAGGAGGACCTCGTCGGCCATCTTGAAGGCGTTGAGCATCGATGTCTTGTCGTTCGAGACGCTGATGAGGCGGTCGTTCGGGATAACGATGAGGGTATCGACCTTCTCCTTCAGTCGCTGAATGCCCTGCTCCGCCTGGACCGAGCGGCGGCGTCCTTCGAAGGCGAACGGGCGAGTGACTACGCCGATGGTGAGCGCCCCGAGACTCTTGGCCATCTCGGCAATAATCGGGGCACCACCGGTCCCGGTGCCGCCGCCCTTGCCCGCCGTGATGAAGACCATGTCGGCGCCCTTGAGCACCTCCTCGATCTCCTCGCGATGCTCCTCGGCGGCCTGGCGGCCGATCTCCGGATCGGAGCCCGCTCCCAGGCCACGGGTGAGTTCGCGACCAATGTCGAGTTTCACGTCGGCGTCGCTCATGAGCAACGCCTGCGCATCGGTGTTGATGGCGATGAACTCAACGCCCTTGAGACCGGCGTCGATCATGCGGTTCACGGCGTTGACACCGCCACCGCCGATCCCCACGACCTTGATGACCGCTAGATAATTCTGCGGGTTTCCGACCATCGAACTAGTTACCTCCATGTATGACTCCACTTCGGTCCACACTGTCGCGCAACGCACGGCCCAACGCTGGAGCCGCCCCTAACCGTCGAGGTGAAGTCGAACGTGACCCCTGCGGAAAGAATCAAGATTACGAGCACCCTTCCACCCTGGTCAACACCGGACTTCCCGGCAATCGAACGTCGAGTTCCGCCAAGCAACGGAGATCCACGCGTTCAGCCACGGTGCGAAGGGATCGAACCTTTGCTTCCAGTAGATCGGCCGTGCCGAAACGCACCGTCCCGCCCTGCAGGAGGGTGGCGGTGACCTCGTCGCCCATATTCACCGTCGCCACCAAACCCGGTGCCACCGTGCCCAAACGCTCGGCGAGGGCCAACGCATCGCTCGAGCCGGCCCCGATCGTCTCCCCCACCCGGCGCCCCGTCGGTACCCCCCTGAGCCGCACGAGGGAACCCGCCAACGCGGCATCGGAGGCCGCCGGGGCCAGGATCCGGCCGCTGCGGTCTACCAGGGAGGCCTCCGCCGCCTCTCCCACCACCGCCACCGCCGTTCGTTCGCTGATCGACACCTCGATCACGCCGTCGAGGCCCCGGTGCAGGTACACCTCTTTCACCCACGGCAGGAGCGCCACGGCCTCGCCCGCCGAAGAAAGATCCACATCCATGAGCTGGCTTCCGGTGGTGAGGCCGAGGTTGTCGACGATCGCCTCGCTACTGGTGTGAGCACCCCCGGCCACACGAATGTCGTCCACATCGAGCAGCGGGGAGCGCAGGGCCACGACGAAGCCCGCCACCACCGCGAGCACCAGGCCCACTTCGACGACGCGCTGCAGTCGACGCTGACCCACCCGACGCTGCACCTCCACCCGACGGGCCCGTATCCGAGGGTCGATCGCCGAACTTGGACGCCGAGTCGTAGCGGTGCCCATCCCTAACCCTCTACCATAGGTATAGGTTGAGGGATGGGACCGAAACCGACACAGTGAGTTTCGGGCCGTAGCTCCACTCCCGCGTGCTCCCTCACCAACGTCTGCACCGCCAGCATCAGGGCATACACATCATCGGCCCGACCCTTGTCGTCGGCTTGGATGAAGTTGGCGTGCTTCGTCGATACCACGGCGGTACCCCTTCGAAGACCTTTACCGCCCGCTGACTCGATCAATCGACCCGCCGAGTCGCCCGGGGGATTGGTGAACACCGAGCCTGCGTTGGTGCCGCCGGGCTGATGGGCCCGTCGCCAGGTCACGATCTCCGCCAGCGTGGCCGCACCGGTGGCTTCGTCGTCGCGAGCCAAGCGCATCTCGGCGTGCACGACGAGATGCGCCGGGGCAATCGAGGACTGCCGATAATCCAACAGAAGCGAGGCAGCCGACACCTTCCTATCCTCACCGGTTTGGAGGTCCACGACGCGGATCCCAACCAGCGTGGCGGCCATGTCGGACCCATGCCCGCCGGCGTTCATCCGCACGGCCCCGCCGATGCTGCCGGGAACACCCACCGCCCATTCGAAGCCGGTGAGCCCCGCCGCCACCGATCGCCGGGCTACCACCGGCAGCGCTGCCGCCCCACCGGCTCGCACCGTGGTGCCCTCTACCTCTACGCCGGCATAGCCCTCCCCCAGCACCACCACGAGCCCGGCGAAACCCCCGTCGGCCACCAGCAGGTTGCTCCCGTTCCCCACCACGAGGGTTTCCACCCCGGTAGCCCGCACCGTCTCACTCACCGACGCCAGATCATCCTCATCGTTGACGGTGACCAGCAGCGCCGCCGCCCCGCCAACCCGATAGGTGGTGCGCGCTCCGAGCGGCACCTCCGTCTGAGCGCGAGAGCCCAGGAGAGCCGCCGCGGCTTCCAACGCGCCAGGAGGGCTCACTTCGCACGCTCGTCGAGCAGGGCCAAGAGGCGATCGGGCACGGTGGTGAGATCACCGGCGCCGAGGGTGAGGCAGAGATCACCGTCGCGCAACGTGTCTCCTAGGTACGCCACGACATCATCGAGGGAAGGCTGCCAGATCACCTCCTGATCCGGATGGGCCTGCTGCACCGCCGTCACCACGAGTTCACCGGTAACTCCGGGCCGAGGAAGTTCACCCGCCGGGTAAATATCGGTGACCACGAGTACGTCGGCATCACCGAAGGCATCGGCGAAGGTGGGCCACAACGCCTCCGTGCGGCTGAAGCGATGCGGTTGGAAACAACACACGATCCGGCGCCAGTTCCCCGCTCGGGCGGCCGCTAAGGCGGCGAGCACCTCGGTGGGCAGATGGTCGTAACTGTCCACGAACACCACCCCGGCCGCTTCCCCGCGCACCTCGAAGCGCCGGGCCACTCCGCTAAAGCGCGCCATCGCCCCGACCGCGTCCGCAAGACCAAGGCCGAGTTGGTGCGCCATCGCAATTACGGCGGCTGCGTTGCGGGCGTTGTGCTCCCCCGGTGCCGCCGGCACCACCACGTCACATTCGGTATCGCCATGATGTAAGCGGAACCCCACCCCCGTGGCCTGCGGGCGGATGGGGCCGAGGCGGTAGTGGCTGGCGGGATCGGTGCCGTAGGTCACCGGGTGAGAAGCGGCCGCCACCAGCGCGGCAGCACCCGGATCATCGAGGCACAGCACCACCGGACCAGCCACCGCCTTCACAAAACGCTCAAAACCAGCACGCAGTTCGACCTCGCCCCCCCAGTGTTCCAAGTGATCGGGTTCCACGTTGGTCACGATGGCCGCATCGGCGCCGAGGCGAAGAAACGTCCCGTCGCTCTCGTCGGCTTCCACCACCAACGGCCCTGCTCCCCCCCAGGCCGCGCTGGTCCCGAGCGCGGCCACGCGTGCCCCCACCAACCAGCCCGGCGCCCGCCCCGCTCCCACCAGCAGCGTGGCCAACATGGCCGAGGTGGTGGTCTTGCCGTGGGTACCGGCTACCCCGATGGTGAAGCGTCGGCCACAGATCGCCGCCAGGGCATCAGAGCGGTGCAATACCGGGATTCCCGCCACCGTGGCGGCGATGACATCGGGATGATCGGCGGGGGTGGCGGTAGAGGTAATCAGCGCGTGAACACCCCGCAGGTCGGCACCACTGGCCCCGGTGTGGATCGTTACCCCCATGGCCGCCACCGCCGCCAGGAACGGCGTATCCGGCACCGGATCGTGGCCGCTGACCGAGTGGCCCATCTCGACGAGCAGTATGGCGAGGCCACTCATCCCGGCTCCGCCCACGTTGGTCACGTGCAATCGCCGGGGCGACCCGAGATCGAGCCCCTCAACCACGGCTATGCTCCTGCACAAGAGCCGCGATAGCGGCGGCGGCGTGAGGCCGCGCCCGCGTGAGTGCCGCACGTCCCATCGCCATCCGACGTTCCTCATCGGACAAGAGGGCATCCACCTCGGCCACGAGACGCGCGGCATCGAAGTTACCGTCGGGCACCATCACCGCCGCCCCGACCTCCACGAGGTACCGGGCATTGCTCGTCTGCTGGTCGGCGGTGACAAAGGGCGAGGGAACCAGCACGGCAGGCAGGCCAGCGGCCGCCAGCTCAAAACAGGTGCTCGAACCCGAACGGCACACCGCCAGATCCGCGGCGGCGAGGGCACTGGGCATGTCCTTCTCGTAGACCACCTGCCGGTACTCCAGCGCGCCCGATACAGGGGGCGTGGTGGCACGGATCGTGTCCCAGTCGCGACTTCCCACCACATGGTGCACCGCGAGGTTGGCGCGATCTCGCCAGATCGGCAGGGCTGCCACCACCGCCTCATTCAAACGGCGAGCACCCAGGGAACCGCCAAACACCAGCACCACCTGGCGGTCATCGCCAATTCCGAACGCTCGGCGGGCGGCGGCCCGATCACGTCCAGGAGGTAGGGCGGTGATGTCCTGGCGAACGGGATTACCGGTGACTACTGCTCGGGGCAGGGGGGTGCCGGGAAAAGCCACCGCTACCACCTTGGCAAAGCGGGCCAGGAACCGGTTCGCCGCTCCCGGAGCCAGGTTTTGTTCGGCGACCACCAGGGGGACGCGCCGAAGTACCGCCGCTACCCCCACCGCCACGCTGGCGTAGCCGCCCACCGCCACCACCACCTGGGGTCGAAGCCGACCGAGTAGACGCATGGCCCTGAACCCCGCCACGAGAAGTCCGGCGACGGCTTGCACATTGGCCACCGTAAGTCGGCGCTGGATCCCCCGCCCCGGCAACAGCGTTGTGGGGTAGCCGGTGGTGGGCATCAGCGTGGCCTCAATCCCCCGCTCGCTTCCCACGTAATGAATGGTGTCGGCCCGGTGACCGGCGGCCACCAGTGCGTCGGCGATCGCCAGAGCCGGATTCATGTGACCGGCGGTGCCCCCTCCGGTGACGACGGCGAAGGTGGCGACATCGGTCACCGCGTGGGCGCCGAGACCCGGCGCCGGGGCGGCTTGATCTGCCCCGGTTGGAGGGGCGCCTGGGCCTGCCGGGCCACGTTCAGCAGTATGCCCGCCGAGGCCATGCTCACCACGAGGGCGGTGCCGCCGTAACTCACGAAGGGCAGGGGCAAACCGGTGATGGGCAGGAGTCCCAATACCGCGCCGATATTGACGAACGCCTGGGCCCCGAACCACACGGTGATACCCGCCGCCACCAGGGAACCAAAGCGATCTGGGGCGAGGATGACGACGCGAACCCCCACGACGCACAGGGCCGCGAACAGGCCCACCACCACCAGCGCACCGATAAGCCCGAACTCCTCGCCGATGACGGCGAAGATGAAGTCGGTGTGCGCCTCGGGCAGAAACCCCCATTTAGCCCGACTACCGCCGATGCCCGTACCCGTCAGCCCCCCCGAGGCCACGCCGACGAGCGATTGGATGTTTTGGTACCCAGAGGTCTTATAGGTGGCCCAGGGATCCAGAAAGGCCATCACGCGCGCCATCCGATAGGGGGCGACGACCGCCAACAGCGTGGCCAGTGCGCATCCGGTGACGGCCACGATGGCCAAGGGACGCACTGGTGCACCGGCGGCGAACAACATGGAGAGAACCACAATCCCCATCACCAGCGTGGTGCCGAGGTTGGGCTCGAGCATCAGCAGCACGGCGATGGCGATAAACACCACCAGGGTCGGTTTCACCGTTGCGCGCCAGTCGTCCATGCGGCGCACACGGCGATCAAGCAGGTTGGCCAGGAACAACACGAGGGCGATTTTGGCCAACTCGGAAGGCTGAAGGTGGAGCGGCCCCAAGGCAAACCAGCGGCGGGCACCGTTCACCTTTACCCCCACCCCGGGCACCAACACCAAGACGAGGAGAGAAATGCACATCACCAACATGGGCACCGCTAGCTTCCGCCATCGGCGGTAATCCAAACGACTGACGCCTAGACAGATCACCGCTCCGGCCATCACCCAGAGGAACTGTAAGCGCGCGATATACCACGACGATCCGTAGGTGTCGAAGGCCGAAACCGACGACGCCGTGAGCACCATCATCAGACCCACAAAGTTGAGCGCGGCGATCAAGCCAACGAGCCAGGTGTACAGGTTGGAACGAGCCACGGTGGGTGTGGGGCGCGCCGTGGGGTGCCGACGGCGGGACACCCAAACATCGTCTGGAGCCTTATTCCGGGAGGGCGAGGTACGGCGGGGCGTCATCGGGAGTCCTCCAGCCGCGCGGCGACGGCCCGCACGAAATCGTCGCCTCGTTCCCCGTAGGACTGATACCAGTCAAAGGAGGCGCAGCCCGGCGACAACAGCACTACGTCACCTGGCTCCGCAACACCAGCGGCGGCGGCCACCGCCTCGTCCATCGAGCCCACCGGGTACACCGGTCGCACCGCCTCGAACGCCGCCACCACCTCTGGGGCAGCCTCCCCGATCGCCACGACGGCACGGATGTGCGCGCGATCGGCGGCGAGTTCGTTGAGGTCCAGACCTTTGTTGCGCCCCCCGGCGATCAGCACCACCGAAGGGAAACTCCGCACCGCCGCGCGAGTGGCGTGGGGCGCAGTGGCTTTGGAGTCGTCGTACCAGCGCACCCCCCCAGCCTCCCCCACCAGGCAGACGCGATGGGGGAGGCCCCGAAACGCGAGGAGTGCTTGGCGTATCCCCACCGAGGTGGCCCCACCGTGAAAGGCCGTGGCAGCCGCCGCCAACGCGTTGGTGATGTCGTGCGGAAACGCCCGGGCCAACTCCCTCACCTCGGCCACCACCTCACCGTTTGCCAGCACCAAATCGTCGCCATGGAGGTGATACTGCGCCGAGGGATCGAGGCCGAAGGTGACCTGCTGCCCCGCGGCCCGGCGCAAGTGCTCCTGTACCACGGGATCATCGGCGTTCCCGATCGCCACATCGCTCGAGGTCTGACGCGCCCAGAGGCGTGCCTTGGCCGCGGTGTAGGCCTCCAGGGAAGCGTGGTGGTCGAGGTGGTCGGGTGCCATGTTCAACCAGGTGCCGACCCCGGGCGCGAAGTCCTGGGAGTGCAGTAACCGAAACGACGAGGCCTCCACCACAAACACGTCGATGGCCGGGTCGGCGATGGCGGCCACCAGCGGGACGTCCAGATTGCCTACCGCCACGGCGCGCCGTCCGGACGCTTCCAGCATCGATCGAGTGAGTTCGGCCACGGTGGTTTTACCGTTCGTGCCGGTGATAGCCACCACCGGACGATCATCCCAGCGCTGGGCGAGGTCGAACTCCGAGAGCACCGGCACTGTTGCGGCTCGGGCGGCGGCAAAGACGGGGTGGTGATCGGCCACCCCAGGGCTGGGGAGAACCGCTGCCATCCCCGCCACCAGTCTCGGCCAGTCCCCCTGGTCCGGCGCCTCCACGAGGCGCACCCCCAGATCCTTCGCCAGGGCCCGACCCTCGACGGTGGACTGATCGTCCACCACCACTGCGCTTTCGCCGTGGGTCAACAGGGCGCGCAGCACGGCCTGGGCGGTGCGCCCGAGTCCCACGACGAGGTAGCCGCTCAATCGAGTCCACCGATGCTGATGAAGTCGGCATAGAACAACCCGAGCCCAATCGCCGAGCAGGCGCCGGCGATCAGCCAGAAGCGGATGATGACCGTGGTCTCGGGCCATCCCCCCAACTCGAAGTGATGATGGATCGGAGCCATCCGGAAAATGCGCCGCTTGAACAGCCGGAAGCTACCCACCTGCAGAATGACCGACAACGACTCGGTGACGTAGAGAGCACCCACGATGGGGAGGAGAAGTTGGGTGTTCAACATCAGCACCAGCCCCGCTAATCCGGCGCCGATCGCCAGGGATCCGGTGTCGCCCATGAATATCTGCGCCGGCGCCGCGTTCCACCAGAGAAAACCGGCGCACGCCGCCGCCATGGCGGCGGCCGCGACGGCCAGATCGAGCGCGTGGCTGACCTGGTATTGCTCGAAATGACGGAAGGCCCAGAAGCCAATAACCATCAAACAGGCGAAGGCGAAGATGGACGACCCCGCGGCCAAACCGTCGAGACCATCGGTGAGGTTCACCGCGTTGGTGGTGGCGTAGATCAACAGGACGGCCCACACACACCATCCACTCGCACCCAACTCCCAGCCGGGATAGTCCCAACGGGTAAAGGACAAGGTGGTCTCCACATCGGTCCAGCGCACCGACAGCACGGCGAAGGAGACGGCGACCACCAGCAGACCCACCGTCTTGGCTCGCCTACTGAGCCCGAGGTTTCGTTCGTTCCGAACCTTGATGAGATCGTCGACCAGGCCCACCAGACCCGCCGCCGCGATGCAGGCCATGACCAGCAATCCCGAACGGGTGAAGACGAGACCGCTGCGCACATGGGCGGCGATGTACCCCACCAGCGCCGCTCCGACGATGGCCACGCCACCCATCGTGGGAGTACCGGCCTTGATGGTGTGGCCCGTCGGTACGTCCTCGTGGATGGGCTGTCCCAGACTCCGGGCGCGCAAGACATCAATGAGGAGTTTTGTGCCGATGATGGCGACGCCCGCCGCCAGGCAGGCGGTGATGAGGAGCGCTACCACCGGTGGGCCTCCCGAAGCTCACAAAGCACCTGGCGGGCCACCACCCGGTCGTCGAAGGGATACTCCTGATCGCCCACCACCTGAACGGTCTCATGACCTTTCCCGGCGATGAGCACCACATCACCCGGCACCGCTTCACTCAAGGCCTCGAAAATGGCGGCCGCTCGGTCGGCTTGCACGCGCACGTTGGACGAGTCGGTGATCCCGGCCTGAATGTCCCTGATGATGGCGTCGGGGTCCTCATTGCGCGGGTTGTCGGTCGTGATGACCACCCGGTCAGCCATGCGGGCCGCCAGGGCGCCCATGAGGGGCCGTTTGCTGGCATCCCGATCGCCACCCGCGCCAAATACCAGCAGCACCCTGCCCCCCCTTGCCGCGTCGCGAGCGGCGTCGAGGGCCCCCGTCAAGGCTCCCGGCTTGTGCGAGTAATCCACCAGTACCGAGAACGGTTGGCCTTCATCAATTGATTCAAAACGCCCGGCCACGGGCTGAGCCTGACCCAACCCGGCCACGATCGCCTCGATCGGCACTCCCAATTGCGCCGCCGTGGCCGCCGCCGCGATGGCATTGCTGACGTTGAAGCGCCCCCCGAGGGGAAGCTCCACCTCGGCCTGACGCCACCGAAACGAACACCGGTCGGCGGTGACCACGAGAGCATCGACGTCAAGGATCGAATACCCATCGGTGGGCACCAGGTTCCGCCGCACTAACTCGCGTCCGCGTTCGTCGTCAATGTTCACCACCGCCACATCGCAGTACTCCCGGGTAAATAGACCGGCTTTGGTCTCGAAGTAGTCGTCGAGATCGTGGTGGAAGTCGAGATGGTCTTGGGACAGGTTCGTGAAGACGGCCACCGCAAACCGGGTGGCCCGGACCCGCCCCATCGCCAGGGCGTGGGAAGACACTTCCATCGTGATGGCCTGGCGACGCCGATCTCGTTCCCCGGCCAGGAAGGCTTGCAACTCAGGTGCTTCCGGCGTCGTGCGGGTGCCGCTGAGCGTGCCCAATACCGTGGTGCCCCACCCGTGCGCCTCGAACACGGCGGCGAGCAGATGGGCCGTGGTGGTCTTGCCACTGGTGCCGGTGATGCCGATCACCGTCAGGTCGCTCGACGGGTGTCCCCAGAAAGCGGCGGCCACCGGCCCCATGGCGTCGCGCACGGAGGGAACGATCACCTCCGGTACCCCCAACGACAGAGGCCGCTCCGCCAGTACCGCGACGGCTCCCGCCCCTACCGCCGTCGCCGCCAGATCATGTCCGTCGACGTGGGCACCGGGCACACAGCAAAATAGCGCGCCGGGGGTAGCAACCCGACTGTCCTGGATCACCGTGGAGATCTCCGTGGCACCCCAGCGGGGATCGACCAGGGTGGCGGTGACCTGAGCAGTGGCGGCGAGGAGCGCGTCGAGTCGCACCGCTCAACCGCCGGCAGCGATGGTGGTCGAGGTGGCGGTGGTTGCCCGAACCCGTTCCTGCTCCACCACCGCAACAATCTCTTGAGCCGACCCCTCAACCGCACCGGCCGTGGTAGCCCTCGGCGGCGGGATTCGCAGCAGGCGCATACCGTACTGAGCGAGATCGGCGAACACCGGGGCCGCCACTGTGCCGCCAAAGATGTCGGCGCTGGGCTCATCGATGACCACGATGATCGATAGTTCGGGATTGTCGGCCGGCAAGAAGCCCACGAAGTTAGCCACATAGTGGTAGTTGCCGGCCCCATCCCGGTAGCCGCCCTGGGGCAATGGCTTGCGGGCGGTACCCGTCTTACCGGCCACCGTGTATCCCGTGATGCCCCCGCGCTTCCCCGTACCTTCGGCTACCACGTTGACGAGCATCGCACGCAGTTGACGGGCGGTCGTAGCCGACACCACCCGATGGGGCTTGCCCGAGGGAACCTCATGGCGCTGCCCGGCCGAATCCACGGTGGCCATCACGAGTTGCGGAGGCATGTACAGGCCATCGTTGGCCAGCACGTTGTAGGCCTCGAGCATCTGCATGGCAGTGACCGCGATGCCTTGACCAATCGGGATCGCCCCGATCGATGTGCCGCTGTAGTCGTCAGGATCGAGGAGGATACCCGCCGCCTCATGGGGAAAATCCAGGTCGGTGGCCGTCCCGAAGCCGAAGCGCCTCAGGTACGAGTCCACCCGATCACCACCGAGCATCTGGGCCAGCTTGATCGTGCCGATATTGGAAGACTCCGTCAGGATCCGGGTAACGGAGTAGTCCTCGGTGGGGTGGGGATGGGAGTCGCTGAAGCGATGGTCACTTACCTGGAGTGAGTCGGGCACATTGATGAGCGTCTCGGGGACGACGAGACCCTCCTCGATGGCCGCCGCCACGGTGATCACCTTGTTCACCGATCCGGGCTCGTAGACGGTGGTGACCGCCATGTTGTTTCCGGTGGCCACTAGTTCGCCGCTCTCGGCATCGCGCTGAAAGTTGGCCAGGGCGAGGATCTCGCCCGTTTCGGGACGTGACACCACGACCATGCCGCCCTGGGCATCCTTGGCCTCGATTTGGGCTCGGAGGGCCCGCTCGGTCTCGTACTGCATCGAGCGGTCGATGGTGAGCACGAGATCCTCGCCGCGCTGCGCCGCTTTGAGTTCGTGCTCGCCACCGGGCAGGGCCCGGCGTTGGACATCGGTCTCGATGATGAGTTGACCCTCAGTACCGCTCAATAACTCGTTGTACTGCCGCTCGAGACCGGACTGACCAAGGTTGTCAATCCCCACGCCGCCGAGCACCGAGTGGGCGAGCGAATCCGCCGGGGTAAAGCGCTTCGATTCTTCGAGGAACGCGATGCCGGGGAGTTTGAGTTTGGCCACGCTGTCGGCCACGGAGTCATCAACCTGACGCGCCACATAGGCGAACTGGGTACCGGAGTTCCGGCCATCGAGGCGTCCGGCTAGGGCGGCGGTGGCGGCGGGGTCGAGGACCAGCGGTCCGGCGAGTGCCGCCGCTACCTCGACCGGATGGGCGATCAGGGTCGGGTTGGCCCAGATCGTGCTCTGCGCCAGACTCACCGCCAAGTCGTTGCCGTTGCGGTCAAAAATCGACCCCCGGACACCGGGCAAGACGATTGTCTGCATCCGCTGCGAGGTGCCGAAGTCGGTGAAGCGATCTCCGCCGAGGGCCTGGACCTGCACGAGCCGTACCGAGATCCCGCCAAAGCCCACGAGGAGGGCAACCAAGATCATGCCGATCCGCCGCCGGGGCCGGGGCGCGTTGGCGCTGGAGCGCAGTGACGTCATGGAGCGGGTGCCGCCAGCAACGGCTTCACCGTGGACCAAGCAGTGTCCGCTTCGACCCCTCCGGTCGGCGAGGCCCCCTCGACCTCCGGGGTGGAGGGCTGGAGGTACACCACGTCTTCAGGAACCACCATGCCTTGCTTTTCGGCAGCGGCCACGATGCGAATGGGCGACTCAAGTTCGGCCACATCCTTGCGAAGGGTCTGATAGCGATCCTGTTCGAGGCTGAGTTCCTCTTCCATCTGGTCAAGCCGAACCTGGCTCTGGGCAACGAAGACCTGGGCGATGGCTACACCGAAGGTCACCAAAACCACCATCAACAGCGACGTCACCACCAAACCTGGGCTGACGCGGAGGTGGGGGCGCTTGGAGGGGACCACCACGCGCAGGTGTCCGGGGCGAGACGAAGGCTTGGGTCGCGCGCTCGGGGAACGCGACGGTGCGGCCGAGGACACATGGGCGCGAGCGCTGAGCGGGCTCATGTGACCGACGTCGAATCGTGATCGGCGGTGATGGGGACAAGCTTTTCGACGGCCCGCAGGCGGGCACTGGCGGCGCGGCGGTTGGCGGCGATTTCGTCGTCGGCCGGCGTCCAGGCCCCTGCCTTCAGCAGTCGAACCGTGGGGTGGATATCGCTCGGTGGCGGAAGGTGGGCCGGACCTTTCCAACCCCCAGTAGCGCCGTGACGGAAGCGCTCCTTCACGATGCGGTCTTCGCCCGAGTGGTACGCCAGCACCGCACAGCGCCCGCCGGGCTGGAGGACCGCCAGACCAGCGTCTATCGCCTGCGGCAGCACATCGAGTTCAGCATTCACCGCGATGCGGATGGCCTGGAAGGTGCGCTTGGCGGGATGGCCCCCGGTCCGACGGGCCGGGGCCGGGATGGCGTCCCGCACGATCTCCGCGAGCTGCCCGGTGGTTTCCACGGGACGTTCTCGGACGATGGCTTTGGCAATCCGATTGGCGAAGCGTTCGTCGCCATAGGCGCGCAGGAGGCCAGCCAACTCGCGCTCATCGGTGTGGTTCACGATGTCGTCGGCCGAGCGCTGCTGGCGCTGATCCATCCGCATGTCGAGCGGCGCGTCGTGCTGGTAGCTGAAGCCGCGGTCGGCGCGGTCGAGTTGGGGGCTGCTCACCCCCAAGTCGAAGAGCACGCCGCTCACTGGAGTTGTTCCAAGCTGTTTCACAATGTCGTCCAAGGCGTCGAACCGGCTGCGGTGAAGGAGCGCCCGGTCCCCGAAAGGACGAAGCCGCTCTGCTGCCGCCGTGAGGGCGTCGCCGTCCTGGTCCAGCCCCAGCACCTTGAGGTGTGGGTGCTGCTCCAGCAGCGCCGTCGCATGCCCCGCACCGCCAACAGTGGCATCTACCAACCAACCAGGGGGTACCGGGGTGAAGAGCGCCACGATCCGCTCCAACAGGACCGGCTGGTGCCGGAACCCGTGGGGGGAGTCGTGGTTGGTATCGCTCACCTGCAGTTCCCCGGACAGCGTTTGTCCGCCGAGGTAGTTCCCCGGAACGGACTCGATGGGAAGCGGGTGGAGAGGGGGCCTTCCATCACCCTGCCCGAGGGACTGCAGGGGAGCGATACCGCTCCTCGCACGTTTTCGGTTGTCGTCTTTCTCCTCTCGGTCGTTGGGTCGGTCCAGATCAAAGGCGTAGGGCGGCAAACGCGTCGCTTACGGTGGAACGCTCGGAGGAGATGCCGGTCATCGGCCCGACCAGCGCATCCCAACGAGCCTTGGCCCAAATCTCGGCTCGATCGCGCCGACCGTTCACCACGACATCGGTTCCGAGACCGGCGTAGTCGCGCAGGACTTGGGGGATGACCACCCGTCCCTGCTGGTCGGGGGTTACCTCCGCGGCGTAGGCCATGAAGGTTCGCAACACGGAGCCAGCGGTGGCGCCTTGATCCACCGACTTCCACAAGCGATCGGCGAGGTCGTCGAACCCGTCGACGGTCCAGAGGCCGAGACAGCCCTCGGCCATCCCCACCATGCCACTTTCCCCCAATTGAGCTCGGATCTTGGCAGGCAGGACCATGCGGCCCTTGTCGTCCAATCCGTGCTCGTGGGTCCCAACAAATCGGGGCCTCGTCTTGGCCATGGGGGTTACTGCCTCGCTAGGTAGCGGAACCCACAAGAGCCCTCTCCCGTGCCGCTATGAGCCATCGTATGCCAATTTCCTACCATCGTCAACCACTATCCCCCACCAGGGCACACCACGAGGAGCGCGCGCCATCCCACGAAACGCGTTGAGGCGAGGGTCAGGCGGTCGACCTCTCCCACCAACAACCCGTTGATTGGCTTAGGGCAGGGTCGCCAGAAAACTCGCCAGCAGCCGGTCCAGGGGTACGCCCACGCCAGCGGCCACCGACCGCAGATCATCAGCGGCCGGGGTCGGCAACGCCAACAACCCCGCCACCGCCTCCGGATCCCAGCGGGCCAGCGCCGCACACTGCAGCCGCGCCACTGACCGAGTGCGGCGCTGGGCCATGCCCACCACCTTCTGGCCGGCGGCGTTCACTACTTCCCCCGGCCCGAGGCCCGCGAAACACACCGAATCACCCCACGGTGATCGGCGCGATGCACCCCGGTGGACCGTCGTGGCCACCCCAAGTTGGGCCAGGGTCGCCGACCACAGGTCGCCCAGCCATCCGAAGGCCCGACCCACATCATCGTCCCAAAGCGGATCACCGGCCGGCACCAACACATCCACCCACAGCACCTCACCGGGAACCACCAGCACCGCACCCCCACCGCTACGCCGATGCACCACCTCATGGTCGCCCTCGGCCACCTCCGCCTGCTGGGTGCTCCCGAGCACCATTGCGGCCACGGTGGGCTCAAACACCCACACCGCTCGGTGGGGCGCGACCGGCAGCGGCCGGGCGTGGGAGACCGACGGAGGCTCCTGGAATCGTTCGATGGACCAGGTCAAGCCGAGCCCGCCGCCGACGCGATCCGACGAGCAACGCCGGCCCCATGACGAGCCATCGCACCACACCGCCACCAGGAGGCATTGAGCACCACGGCCCCAGACATTTCGTTCAGCCTACCTCTCACCGCCGTCGCAGGGCCCACTTCACCATCGGCGCGATGCCTCAATGAGGCTTCCGGAGTCGATTTGGGCGAGACTAGGCAGCCGGGCGGCCGGGGATCGCCGCTACGTCGAGCAACCAGGAGCGCCTCATGTCCGTGTGCCCGCAGTGTCAGACCGATGTGAATCTGCGCCTGCAGCGGCGCGATGGGGAGCCTGGCTACCAATGCTCGAAGTGCGATACCTGGTTGCAGTTCGGTGCCCTGCCGCCCAAGGCCCCCACGAAGGGGCGGGCCTCTGCCCACAAGGCCAGCGCCGGTCGCTGGCCCGACGATTTCCCCCTTGATGCCGACGGCAAGATCGCCGAGGGCATCGTTGTCACCTCCAAGTCTGGCGACATCGAAGGCCGTACCACCGGCGCCCGCCTGCGCTGCAACTCCATTGGTTGCCCGGGCTGGTTTATCGCCGTCACCTGGGAATCCGGACAGGCCCTCCGGCCGTGCTCGGAAGGGTGGCACTACGACGCCGCCACCAACACGATTCGCATCACCGGTGGCGGCGAGATCTCCGGACGCTTCATTGCCCCCGCGCCTCTCGGCGTGGCGCCGCTGCCGCGGGAGGATTGGCCCGAGCGAGGCTCGCTCTCCAAGCGCAAGGGCTGGCGTATCAGCCACGCCGCCGCCCGCGGCTGACCCCTACCCCTTCGACGCTCGACACCAGCGCAGGTAGGTGATGAGGTGGCCCGGTTCCGGGGCCTGATCCCCCGCGCCCCCGTAGGCGGTTTCCATGCGAAAGCGCAGGTAGCCCTCGTCGGGGACCGGCAGGAACGGCGCCCGTCGCCACCACCCCGGGCGGGCCATCCGATATCCCTGCCGGAGGGCCGTGCCCCACAGACTCGGATGCGCCAGCACCTCCCCCACCGCTCGACCAATCCACTTTCGCGTCAGGACCGCACCGCCTGCTCGTCTCGCCAGGTGGGAGGCGTGGCGCCACGCGGTTCCTTCGCCAGTCCGAGCACCAACTCCCCCAGGATGTTCCGTTGGATCTGACTGGAGCCGGCGTAGATCGTGCCCGCCCGAGCGTTGAAAAAGGTACCCACCCAACTGGCGCTGTCGTTCGGAGCGCCTGGATCATCGGTTTGGAACGACGACGCCGGCCACCGGCCATCCGGGGTCATCGCATCGGGCCCAAGGATGTCGATGGCTAGTTCGCTCACCACCTTGTGGTACTCGCTCCAGAAGAGTTTGAAGGTGCTGCCCTCCGGGCCGGGCTGATGCCCCTGCACGAACTGGGTGAGGGTGCGCAGCCCAAGGAAGCGCATGACCTCCACCTGGGTGTGGCACCACGCTAGGCGCTGGCGAATGACCGGATCGGCGGTGGCCCCTCGCTCCCGGGCCAGGGCGATGAGACGGTTGAGCTCGGTGCGGAACATCAGCGGGAAGGTGGCGGCCGCCTCGCCCCGCTCGTAGCCCAACAACGTCATGGCGACACCCCATCCGCCGTTGACTTCGCCAATCACGTTCTCCTTGGCGCACTTGGCGTCGGTGAAGAACACCTCATTGAACTCCGACTCCCCCGAGATCATCTTGATCGGCCGCACGTCGATGCCGGGTTGGTCGAGCGGCACCAGGAGGAAGGTAATGCCCTTATGCTTCGGCACGTCCGGATCGGTGCGGGTGAGCACGAAGATCCAGTTAGCGAGGTGCCCCGCCGAGGTCCAGATCTTCTGACCGTTGATCACCCATTCGTCGCCATCGAGGACCGCCCGGCAGCCGATGTTGCCGAGATCGGATCCGGCATTCGGTTCCGAGTACCCCTGGCACCAGATGTCCTCACCGGAGAGGATCCGCGGGATGAAGTGGCGCTTCTGGTCTTCCCGACCCCAATCAAGGATCGTGTTGCCCACCATCTGAATGGAGAAGACGTCATTCATGCCACCCATTGGCACACCGGCCCGTTGAAACTCCTCCGCCAGGATCACCTGTTCCAGCGCAGTAAGCCCAGGACCACCGAACTCCTTCGGCCAGGAGGTCGCGAGGTAGCCGTGTTCATGGAGAGTGGCTCGCCAAGCCTTGGTGAAGGGCTCAACCTCATGACGCGGCAAGGCGCCGATCCCCTGCCAGGTCGTCGGGAGCTGCTCGGCGAGAAACGCCTGCACCTTTTCACGATAGACAGTGGCCTCCGGCGGATAAGTGGGATCCATGCCCCAGGACACTACCGAGGTCAGGGAGCTATCCCCACGGAGTGACCGAGAGCCCGCCACGACAAGCCACCCGCGCCCACCCATGGACCCGCATCACCAAAACGAGCGGGACGAATGCGCACACCGCGGATGAATCCAATACGAGCAGAGCGGTCGAGTTCAGCCACTTGTTTGTTGCGTCGCACAGGGCGATCTCGATGGACCAAAAAATGGGGATACTCATCGCGACGGGCTCCGGCCCGGCTCAGCCCCAGGGTTACCTGACGGGCAGAAGCCTCGCGGTCCAGGCGGCCGGCGCGATCTCACCCGATTCGGTGATCCGGTTGCAACACTCGATCAACTCGACGTATCGCAAAAAGGGTCGGATTGTAACGACCGATGGCAACGTTTCGGTTCCGGTGTCGGTCGATGGCGTTTGGCGATTGGCAACCCGATTATATGATCCACACCGGCGGGTTCGGTTACGAAATTTCACGCAGCTACGCGTTCGGTAACCATCTCGTTTCGTATCGTGGAACGTGACGGCTGGATGGCAGCGTGCATGACATCAACGTGATCGCGTTTATAAAACGACCGCGAACCAGCAGACAGTTTCGTGGACCGCCCATGGAGCATGACCGGTTCACATGGAGCGCGGCCCCTGATTTGTTGTTGTGGCCACCACGGGCCGCGCCACGTCTATCGCTGCGACTGTCCTATCCAGCCGTTGGCTATCCGGTGAATGCGGGGGTAGCAGCAACGGCCACTGCCGCCACATCAGATGGGGCTACCGTTGTGGTTGTCGTGGTTGTCGTGGTTGGTACCACGACCGGGATCGACTGCCACGCCGGTGCGCCACTGAACCCCTCTGCGGTGGTCGTGACCTGGGCTTGATCGGTGCCATCCGCGTTCATCACATAAATCTCCGGGTTGCCATCCCGGTCGCTGACGAATGCGATCTGGGTACCGTCCGCCGACCACGACGGCTGATAATCTCTGCCGCCGCTGTTGGTGATCTTGGTTTGACCGGTACCATCCGCGTTCATCACCCAAACGTCGAAGTCGACCAACAAACCATCGCCGCTATTGAATGCGATCTTAGTACCGTCAGGCGACCACGACGGCTCAGCGTCGTAGGCGAGGTTGTTGGTGACCCGGGTTTGATCGGTGCCATCCGCGTTCATCACATAAATCTCCGGGTTGCCATCCCGGTCGCTGGTGAATGCGATCTTGGTACCGTCAGGCGACCACGACGGCCCACGGTCGTTGGCGACGTTGTTGGTGACCCGGGTTTGATCGGTGCCATCCGCGTTCATCACATAAATCTCGTTGTTGCCATCCCGGTTGCTGACGAATGCGATCTTGGTACCCTCAGGCGACCACGACGGCCCACGGTCGTTGGCGACGTTGTTGGTGACCCGGGTTTGATCGGTGCCATCCGCGTTCATCACCCAAATATCCAGGTCGCTGGTGAATGCGATCTGGGTACCGTCAGGCGACCACGACGGCTCAAGTTCGCTGTCGCCGGCTGTGAGTTGGGTGTCGTTGGTACCATCCGCGTTTATCACCCGGATTTGGTAGCAGACGTCGCAGCCAACACGTTGGGTGTAGGCGATTTTGCCGTTCGCTCCGGGGAACTGATCGGCATCGGAGGGAGGAGAACCCGACAGTGCGAGAATCCCACCAACCAGCGCTAAACCGGCCACAACCGCTACAACACGAAAACGTTTCACCTGAACCCCTCGTTTTGAGCCACTACAAACACCGGTTTACGACTCTACCCTGACATCGGGAACCGAACCTGCCATCGGCTGCACTGATACCGACCGGCAAAGGCGAACAGCTCCTCCACCGCAGCAGCGGTGGCACTCGACAGCACGGCGGTCTGGCCCCAGATGTCCTCACCGGAGAAGACCCACGAGATAAAGCCGCCCTTGTGTCCACGTTGATAAAGGGTGGCTCGCCATGCCTTCGGGAAGGGCTCAACCTCACGACTCGGCAAGGCGCCGATCCCCTGCCAGGTCGTCGGGAGATGCTCGGCGAGAAACGCCTGCACCTTTTCACGATAGACAGTGGCCTCCGGCGGATAAGTGGGATCCATGCCCCCGGACACCACCGAGGTCAGGGAGCTATCCCCACGGAGTGACCGAGAGCCCGCCACGCCAAGCCACCCGCGCCCACCAATGGACCCGCATCACCAAGACGAGCGGGACGAATGCGCACACCGCGGATGAATCCAATACGAGCAGAGCGGTCGAGTTCAGCCTGCGCGGCCTCGAAGAACGCCGTGCCGAAGCCAAGGGCCACCGAACCCGCCACCACCGCCAGGCGTAGATCGAGTAGGGCCGCCGCCGACGCCACCGCTCGCCCTACCAATTGGCCGGTCCGAGATCGCTCGGCGGCATCGGCCTCGGCGGCCGGACGAGCCGTGCGGGCCTGTATCGCCGTACCGGACACCTCCGCTTCCAGGCACCCACGACCGCCGCAAGCGCAGCGCGCGCCATCGGGTTCGACGATCACGTGACCGATGTGCCCGGCGTTGCCTGCCGCGCCGTCCAGCAGACGGCCATCGAGCACGATGCCCCCGCCAACGCCGGTGGATACCACCATGGCCATGAAGTTCCGTTCTCCTTGCGCCTCCCCGACCCATGCCTCGGCCACCGCCAACGCCTTGGCGTCGTTATCCACGTGCACATCAACCCCCAGGCTCTGCTGGAGCCGTGCCCGCAGGGGGAACTCGCGCCAGCCGGGGATGTTGATCGGCGACACCATCTCGCCCCCGAAGGTCATCGGACCGCCACTGCCCACCCCCACCGCCACCTCGTCGCCCTGGCGCACCGCCGCGGCCACGGCGAGCAACGCCGCAAACACTTCCTCTCCGGTGCCCTCCGGGGGCGTCGGCCGACTGGCCCGCGCCAGCAATCGACCGGCGGAATCAACCAGGCCCGCCGCCACTTTCGTGCCCCCGACATCCAGCGCCAACACGGTTCCTTGCATCGCCCCGAAGTTACTGGGGCTGGCGCGCCGACGCTGCGGTCATCGCCGTAGGGGTTGATGGGATACCAACCCGGGGTTCCCGATGCCCCGTCGGTGACCCTGCGCGTGGGTGCTCAGAGGTGTCGGTGTGACGAGGGCGCTCTACTCGTCGGCTTGACGGAAACGGTCGCGCACACGACCTCGCGCACCGTCGATGGCATCGCGGAGGTGGGTGGCCTTCATGGATCGGGAGACCTCGTCGAGCCCAGCCCTACCAAGTTTGCGCAGGTTGCGCTCGAAGAAAAGGGCGCACGCCAACATCACCAAGAAACCGCAGAAGGCCAACAGGTAGCCCGTAGACAGCGAGGCCACCAAGAAAATCACCCCGAGCACGAAACCAAGGCCCGACCACTTCATACGGCGCAGCGTGTGGGTGTAGAGCGTGGTCTCGCCTACCCGACCGGCGAAGTCGGGGTCATCGGCGTAGAACTGCTGCGCTATGTCTTGGAGGATGCGTTCTTCGTCTTCTGATAGCGGCACGCTTACCCCCTCGACCTTCGCTAAAGCGGATCCTTCGCTTCGACTGAATCATTCCACAAGGTCCTCGGGGAGACAACGCGAACCCCTCATCTGGTCACGGACCAGGCTGATCCGTTGGCCCCCATTGCTGGTCGCCACGGCGCTTTACCCGGATCCCGTTGGCGTCCACCAGGGAAGCCGGACCAATAGCAGCGGCGCCATAGCGAGCCCGTATCGCGTCGATAGCCCCGGTGGCGTCGTCCCAGGAAGGGGCCTGGACATCGTCGAGGGTCAGTTGGCGAGCGCGGTCGTCCAACAGATGGCTGACATGAACGCCCAGCAGACGCACCCCCGGGGATGGGTCGATCTGCGCTAAGAGGGCCCCTGCCGCCCTCACCACATCGGGCCCGGTGTCCACTGCGGAGGGCAACGTGACCGACCGGGTGATGGTGCTGAAATCATGGAAGCGCACCTTGAGGGTGACCGTGCGTCCCGCCATTCCTGCGTGGCGCAGCCGGGCGGCCACGGCATCACCAAGGCGCACCAGTTCACGCCGGAGCGAGCCCAGCTCGCAGTGATCGTGGGCGAAGGTCTCCTCATGACCAACGGACTTGGCGCGCCCCACGGGCACGACCTCCCGCTCGTCGTGGCCGGTGGCCAAGCGCAGCAGATGGGTGCCGGCCGCCACCCCCAAGGCGGTGGTGGCGGCGCGGCGGTCAAGTGTGGCGAGATCCGCCACGGTGACCACGCCCATTCGGTGCAACTTCTCCAACGTCTTGGGCCCAACACCCCAGAGCGCCTGCACCGGCAGCGGCAGCAGAAACGACAACACCGCCGCTTGCTCCACCACCTTCACCCCCAGACCCGGCTCAGGACCGCGGCGCCCGATCGTTGGCTTCGCCGCTTCCGATGCAAGTTTGGCTATGAACTTCGAGGGGGCCACGCCCACTGAGCAGGTCAGGCCCTCTTGCGCGAACACAGCGGCACGAATGGCGGCACCGATCGTGGACCCATCACCGTGGAGGCGCAGCGACCCACTCACATCGAGGAACGCTTCATCGAGAGAGATTGGTTCCACCAGAGGAGTAAATGATTGGAAGATCGCCATCAGGTGGCGGCTGATCTCGGCGTAGTGGTCGTGGTCACCGGGTACGAAGACGGCGTGCGGACAACGTCGTTGGGCCTGAGCGGAAGACATCGCCGAGCGGATCCCGAACACGCGCGCTTCGTAACTAGCCGCCGCCACCACCCCTCGCGCCCCCGGTGCCCCCACGATCACCGGTTGACCGCGCAGTTCCGGATGACGTTGCTGCTCTACCGACGCATAGAACGCGTCCATGTCCACATGCAGGATCGTGCGGATCAACGGGGGTGTCATGGATCCACTCGCACAACGACCACGTCGTTGGGTGGTGCGCCGGTTACCCGATAGCGATAGGACCGCATCTCGGGGTCGTCCCACCGCTCGCACAGCCAGTCCGTGAGGGGCTCGAGCACCCAGGGATGGTTGCCCGCCAACAACGCCGTGAGCTCGTCGTCGGCCACGAACCGTGCCTCGACCACGATGCCATCGGGGTCTTCCACCTGCAGTTCACCCTCGTAGGAAACAGCCAGATAGACCTCCACCCGGAGCGTCCAACCCATCTCCTGCGCCTCGCAGTGAACCTCATAGACCGGCCCTCGCCACTCGGCCACGGCCAGGCCCGTCTCTTCGAGCACCTCGCGGGTAAGCCCCCCGAGGAGAGGTTCCCCCGCTTCAATCACCCCGCCCGGTGGTGTCCAGTCCTCCCGGTTGTTGCGACGGAGATTGCGCACGAGGAGAAGGCCCTCCTCACCCACGATCAGGCCTGCGCCCACCGTCCAGTCCTGCATTGCTCCATCCTCGCGCGAACTTGAGCCGACCCCGCCGAACCCCGAGAAGGCCACCGCCGGCGATAACCGAAGGTCCGTAGGTACTACTTGAGACGGAGGCGCACGCCACACACGTCGTGCTTGGCGGCCTTCTCCAGCACCAGATCCGCCCGTTGACGGCTCGGCAGAATGTTCTCGCGGAGGTTCGGTCTATTGATCGACGCCCAAATACTGCGGGCGGCCGCCTCCAGTTCCGAGTCAGACAACGCGGCGAAGTGACGGAAAAAGGAGGTTGCGTCGCTAAAGGCGATGTCTCGTAGCACGAAAAAGCGGTCCACATACCACTGCTCGATGTCGGCTTCCTCGGCATCGACATAGATCGAAAAGTCGATCCAGTCGGATACGAATCGAGCATCCGCGCCCGCCGCCGCGCCGGCCTGGAGCACGTTGAGGCCCTCCAGGATGACGATGTCGGGATCATGAAGCACTTGCTCTTCCCCGGCCATCACGTCGTAGACAACATGGGAGTACACCGGCGCCCGCACCACGGGCTCGCCGCGCTTCACCTCCTCCAGAAACTGCATGAGGCGGCGGACGTCATAACTCTCGGGGAACCCTTTCCGCTCCATGAGGCCGCGCTGTTCCAACACCGCGTTGGGGCGCAGGAACCCGTCGGTGGTGACTAGTTCCACGTTGGGGTGACCCGGCCAGCGGGCCAGGAGGGCCTGCAGCACGCGAGCCGTGGTGCTCTTTCCTACCGCCACGCTGCCCCCGATGCCGATGACGAACGGCGTGCGTTGATGAGGGCGCCCCAGGAACGTGTCGGTGGTCCGCTGCAATACTTGCGTCGCCGCCACTCTGAGATGCAGGAGACGAGATAGCGGCAGGTACACATCGGTGACCTCGCGCTGATCGAGACGGTCATTGAGTCCTCGCATCGCATCGAGATCCTCGGCCCCGAGCGACATCGGGGTGGCATCGGCCAGGGCCGCCCACTCCGAACGGTTGAAACTCCGGTATCCCGCCCACTCTCCACCAGTCACAGCCGCCACGCTACGCACGGCGGCACCGGGCGCGACAAGCCGAGCCCGTTCCCTACGCTGGGGCAATGAACACTCCACGGGAGAACCCCGAGTACGCGCCGTCATCGCTCCCCCCCCGCCGCGCTCGCGTGTTGGCGTTCCTCTCCATCGTGGTGGGGGGGGTCTGTGGTGGTCTGATTGGCTACGGGTTCGCCGACCTCACCTGCACCACCAACTGCGCCATCATCGCCGGCGCTACCGGGGTGCTCGGGGCGGTGGTGGGCGCCGTGGGCGTGGGCGCGGTGGCCATCCTCGCCCTGCGGGCCATGGGCGAATGGAACACCCGCGCCGACTCGTCGCCGTGAGGGGTGTTTAGGTAGCGAAGCGAAGCCCACGGAAGGCTTCGGCATACTCCAGGCCGCTGCGCTGTCCCTCTTCGGCGGCGCGATGCGCCAAAAGTTCCCGCACCAAATCGGGATCACCGCCCAGGCGACTCTCGTGGCACACCACCGCCTCCACTTTGGTGGCCAACACCGCCTCGATGTCTACCCAGGTGTCGGCCTCCAGCGTGCCCGAGAGCAACACAAGCCCTACTTGATGGGCGGTGCCGGCGGCGGGTTCGTAGAGCGGGCTCGCGGCAGGAACGAGCGAGTCGACCACGGCCCAGCCGAGTTGCCGGTGGTCCCGATGGTTCACGTAGCTATCGCCGAAGAACACTGCGGTGGGATCGGGTGCGATCAGAGCATCGGGCCGCAGTCGGCGGATGATCTCCAACAGGACCAGACGCAGAGGGGCGTCGTTGTCGATCTCCCCGTCGGGGTACCCGAGGTACTCCACTCCCGCAAGGCCAAGCACCGCGGCCGCCCGGCGCACCTCCTCGGCCCGGTGGTCGGCGAGCGCATCAGGGTCCGTGGATGGGTCGAAGCTCCCCTTATCACCCCGGTTGGCGATCACCAGATGCACCTCGGTGCCGAGCGAAGCCCAGCGAGCGAGGGTGCCGCCGCAGCCCATCTCAGGATCATCGGGGTGGGCGAACACGGCGAGGGCGCGCCGGGGAATGGTGCCCTCAATCACAGCGCCCATCTCCTGACGGCATCGCAAACAACGGGTGCTTCACACATTGCACCGTACTGCCCGGCCAGGCCGGGCCGGGCCCCCTGTTATCCCGGTGCTGATCGCCCCGCTCCCGCCCGTCGATCCACCACAGAACCTATCGTCGTGCCATGACCGCTGAGCCCGACCTCGCCACCCTCCGCTCCCTGTGTGAACGGGTGGCCCAGGAGGCCGCTCGCCTGCTGCGCAACGGCATGACACGAACCGACATACGGGTGGAGGCAAAACGAACCGAGACCGACCTGGTGACCGAGATGGACCGAGCCTCGGAAGCACTGATCACGGACCGGCTCATGGAGTGGCGGCCTGACGACGGCATCCTCGGGGAGGAAGGGGCCTACCGGGACGGCACCAGTGGTGTGCGCTGGATCGTGGACCCCCTCGACGGCACCACCAATTATCTCTACGGCCTTTCGGGGTTCAACGTGTCTATCGGTGTTGAGGTGAACGAACAACCAGCGGCCGGAGCGGTGTACGACATCGTGCGCGATGAACTCTTCAGCGCATCACGCGGCGGCGGGGCCACCCGCAACGGTGAGACCATCCAGACCACCTCGGCCCGCCATCTCCCTCACGCCCTCGTGGGGACCGGCTTCTCCTACGAGCCCCGCCAGCGCCGCCATCAGGCCGAGATTCTCGTCACGCTGCTACCGCGCGTTCGCGACATCCGCCGACAAGGAGCCCCCGCCCTAGATCTGTGCTCCGTGGCCTGTGGGCGGCTCGACGCCTATTACGAACAAGGGCTGTCGCCCTGGGACGTGGCGGCCGGTGGTCTGATTGCCAGCGAGGCAGGGGCAGTGGTTACCAACCTGGCTGGCGATGCGGTTACCGCCGGCACGGTCGTAGCCGCTGCCCCGGGCATCGCGCCCGCGCTGCGAAGGCTGCTGCAGAGCGCCGGAGCCACCGACGCCTAACGCCCGAACGATTGTTGCTATCGCTGGCAGAGGGGGCCAGTCCGGCTGTAACCCGATCGCAACACAAACGCCACCGAACCGGCAACCCGGGCGGGCAAGGTGGCGCCCATGTCTTCTTCCCCCGGGCAACGAGAGCCAGTCACGATGCGGACCAATGGTGCTGGCGTGGTGATCGAGTTGACCGATCTTCTCGACGCACAGACGGGGGCTGCGCTGGTGACGGCGACCAACCTGGCGGTGGAGACGGCCCCCGACCGCGTCGACATCGACCTGCGGTGCTTGCAGTCCTGGACGCAGGATGGGGCTGCCTCGCTGTTGCGCTGTCGGGAAATCTGCAGTGACCTGCCTGATGGCCTCCACTACCGCACGGGCCGTGGGCCAGGTCGAGCTGCGCTGCTCGCCGCCTACACCTGAGCCATACAGTCGCCCTGCGGCGACGATGTCATCACTAGGATGCGTTCTGTGTCCACGCGCATCCTGGCAGTCGAAGACGACGAGCGGATCCGTACCGCGGTCAAACTCGCCCTCGAAGATGAGGGATGGGTGGTGGCCGAGGCCGCCACCGGCGAGGACGCCCTCACCTCCTTTCAGCAGCAGCCTGCCGATGTGGTGCTCATCGACATCATGCTCCCGGGAATCGACGGCTTCGAGGTGTGTCGCTCCATCCGCCGCCTTTCTGACGTACCCATTGTGATGATCACCGCTCGGGCGGACACCCACGACGTGGTGGCGGGCCTTGAAGCCGGGGCCGACGACTACCTCACCAAACCCTTCGCCCCCAAGGAATTGTCTGCTCGCATCCGGGCCCTATTGCGCCGGGCCCGGACCTCCGAGGTCGCTTCACCGCATCTTCGCTTCGGCGACCTCGAGATCGTGGCCGAGGAGGGCGTAGTGCGTCGCAGCGGTCACGATGTCCACCTCACCAAGACCGAGTTCCGGGTGCTGGTGGAGCTCGCCCAAAGCCCCGGGCGGGTGTTCAGCCGTGAGGTGCTGCTCGAACGAATCTGGGGCTACGGCTACTTCGGCGATGGGCGCTTAGTTGATGTGCACGTGCGGCGGCTCCGCACCAAGGTTGAGGCCGATCCTGCGCATCCCCGGCACGTCGTCACGGTGCGCGGGCTCGGCTACAAGCTCCAGGTCTGACATCGCCGCTCTCCGCCGTTTCCTGATGACCCAGCACCTCGGGTTGCGAGCCAGAATCACCCTGGCGTTCGCCATCGGCACCCTCGTGCTCTCCGCCCTGCTTTCGGCGACGGCGTGGGGCCTCACGCGCCAGAACCTGCTCGATCAACGAGAGGACTCCTCCGGCGTGGTCTTCTACCGGAACGCCGAGATCGTGCAACAACGCCTTCCCACCGAAACCGACGCGCTGACCCTGGTGGGAAGTCTTGCCACCCCCCTCGGGGCGCACCCCATCGTGTACTCCGACGGCGCCTATACGCCTCTCACCACCGAGTTCGGGCGAGAGGCGTTGCCAGCGGCTGTTCGAGACGCCGTGCTGAGCGGTGAACCCGTTCGCATGCGCTTCCGACTGCGCGGGGACATGCAACTGGCGCTCGGCATCCCCATCCCCTCCGCTAACGCGGCCTACTTCGAGATCATCCCACTGGAGGACATCGACGCCACCCTCGCCGCGTTGGGCATGTCCCTGCTGGCTGCCTCGCTGGTGACCGCCCTGGCGGGCGCCACGCTGGGATGGTGGGCCTCCCGCCGCGCCCTTCGGCCGCTCTCTGATGTGTCCGCCGCCGCCATGGCCCTGGCCGCGGGGCGCCTCGACACTCGTCTCAGCCCCAGTCGAGACCCAGACCTGCGTCCGATCTCGGCCTCCTTCAACGACATGGCGCAAGCGCTCCAAGATCGCATCGAACGAGACGCCCAGTTTGCCTCGGACGTAAGCCATGAACTGCGCTCCCCCCTGATGACCCTGGCGGCGTCGATTGAGGTGATGGACAACCAGCGCGATGACCTCACCGAACGTGCCCAGGCGGCGCTCGACCTCATGACCGGTGACATCGCTCGCTTTCAACAGTTGGTCGAGGACCTCCTGGAGATCTCGCGATTCGATGCCGGCGTGGTCCGGCTTGAGTTGGAGGAAGTACATCTGGCCGAACTCGTGATGCAGGCGGTGAGGCACTCCACCGATCGCGATATTCCCGTGGAACTCGACGCCGAGTTGGCGGGCATCGTGGTGCGGGCCGACAAGCGCCGGATCGTTCGGGTCATCGCTAACCTACTGGACAACGCCTCCAAGTACGGCGGGGGGGCCACTAGCGTGTCGCTGCGTGGGGTCGACAACGGTGTCCAGATCGCCATCGAGGATCGTGGCGAGGGTGTGCCTGAGGAAGACCGAACGCAGATCTTCGGCCGGTTCAACCGGGGGGGATTGGCCGGTCGGCGAAGCGCCAGCGATGGGGTCGGGCTCGGGCTGGCGCTGGTGACCGAACACGTGAGTCTGTACGGCGGCCGGATATGGGTGGAAGACCGAACCGACGGCCTCAGCGGTGCCCGATTCGTCATTGAGTTACCGGTAGAGGAGCCAGGATGATCCGGGGTGGCCGTCTCCTGATGTTGGCCGTATTGCTCGCCACCGGCTGCGGCGTGTCCGCCGACGGCCAGCCACAGGCTATCGAGCCAACGAACCTGCCCCCGGGCCTGCTCGATCCCAATCCAACTTCCAGCACCACGCTCCCCCAATCCCTCTCCACCACTACGGTCTTCGTGTATTTCTTGGAACGCCAGGGCGATACCAGCGTGCTTGTTTCGGTGCCCCGAGAAGTAAGGACCAGCGAGGCCACCCTGCCCGGGGCCCGCATCGCCCCGCTGCTGGCGGCCCCCACTCTTGAGGAACAGCAGGGAGGACTCACGTCGGCGATTCCTCGCGCCACCAAGCTTTTGCGGGCGCCGGCACCCGCCGGCTCCGACGATCTACTCATCGACCTTTCCAGTGAGTTCTTTGATGCCCAGGGTCAAGATTTGGCCAACGCCTTTGGCCAGATCGTTTGGACGGTGACCGAAATTCCCGGGATCACCGGCGTGCGCTTCCTGCGCGACGCCCTGGTCATCAACGCCGTTGATGACCAGGGCGTTGAGCAGCAAGGAGCGGTGACCAAAGCCAACTACCGCTCTCTGGCGCAGGGGTAAGCACGTTCCCGCCTGATGTCCGAGAGCGTCTAGCGTGAGGGTTGGATGTCTGTCATCGTCGCCATTGACGCCGGAACCACCGGTGTGCGGGCCTTTGCCCTGCGCGACGACGGCACCGCCGCCGGCATCTCCTACACCGAGTTCACCCAACACTTCCCGCGACCCGGCTGGGTCGAACACGACGCGCTGGAGATTTGGCGGGCCATCCAGCACACGCTGAGCGACCTGACCAGTCGGCTCACTGAGCCCATCGCGGCGGTGGGCATCACCGACCAGCGAGAGACCGTAGTCGCATGGGATCGTCGTACAGGCCAGCCTCTGCACCGGGCCATCGTGTGGCAGGACCGCCGCACTGCCGAGCGCTGCGATGCCCTGAATGAGAGCGGCTTCGGGCCGCTCGTGCGCCGCACCACCGGCCTCGTAGTCGACCCCTACTTCTCCGCCACCAAGTTCGAGTGGCTCCTCACCGAGGGCGGAGTGGCCATTGGCCCCGATCTCGCCCTGGGCACCATCGACAGTTGGATCCTCTGGAACCTCACCGGCGGACCGAACGGCGGTGTGCACGCCACGGAACCTTCCAACGCCAGCCGCACCATGCTCTTGGATATCCGCACCCTTACCTGGTCGGCGGAGCTGAGCGATCATTTCAGTGTGCCGACGGCGGCACTACCCGAAGTCCGGCCCTCCTCGGGCCGCTTCGGTGTCACTGCGGCGGGCACCGGCCTGCCAACGGGCCTCCCCGTATCGGGCATGGCGGGCGACCAACAGGCCGCCCTGTTCGGGCAGGCCTGCTTAGAACCAGGGATGACCAAAAACACCTATGGCACCGGCAGTTTCGTCCTCATGAACGTGGGCACAACGTGTCCGGAGCCGGCCGAGGGCCTGCTCACGACGGTTGCTTGGACACTGGCAGATGGCACCTCGGCCTACGCGCTCGAGGGCGCCATCTTTTCCGCCGGCAGCGCCGTGCAATGGCTCCGTGACGCCCTCGGCATCATCGATCAACCCCAAGACATCGAGGCCCTGGCCGCCTCCGTGCCCGACTCGGGGGGGTGCTACATCGTTCCCGCATTCACCGGACTCGGCAGCCCCTGGTGGGACCCGCACGCCCGGGGCACCATCATGGGCATCACTCGCGGCACCAACCGGGCCCACCTCGCTCGAGCGGTGCTGCAGGCCATCAGCCTCCAGACTCGCGACGTGGTCCGTGCCATGAGCGAGGCGTCGGGCTATCCCATCACTGCGCTCAAGGCCGACGGCGGGGCCGCGGCCAACAACCTGTTACTTCAACTGCAGGCCGATGATCTCCAGGTCGCAGTGTCGCGACCGGTGATCCAGGAGACCACCGCCATGGGCAGTGCCTACCTCGCTGGGCTGGCCGAGGGAGTCTGGGACTCCCCCGCCGACATCAGCGCCAACTGGAAACTTGACGCCACGTTTACGCCCACGGTTCCCGCCCGGCCCAACACCGAGGCCACGGCTGCCTGGCAACGGGCCATCGACCGCTCCCGCGGCGGCAACTTCTAACCCCTCACACTCAGCACGGCACGGAGGGGTGGGGGCGCCGGGCCGCTCCCCTCAGGATCTCCCCCAAACGAGTGTCCACGATCTGGGCCAGGGCCGCCACCTGTCGTCGCTCCCGGGCCCGGTAGGCCGTACCAACCCTGCCGACCACCAAGGCCAGGCCCGCCGTCGGAAGCGGCGACCACACCACATCATCGGGTCCGGTGTCGCCAGCGAGCACCCGAGCCGAAGACTGACTCCCCCCCACGAACGCCTCCAGCCAGGGGGCAGCAGGCGCGTTCCCCTCCTGCGTGACCACCGACCCGTCCTCGATGGATAGCACCGCCGACCAGTGCGCACCCACGGCGCGCCGAGCGTGGAGCACCACGCCGGCTAGGAGTTCATCCCGATCCGTAAGGCCCACCAGGATGGCCACCGTCTCCAGAGCATCCAGGCGCGGATCGTGTATGACCTCCACCACCCGCCGAAGCTCCTCCACATCAACCCCATCTACCTGTTGGATCTCCTGCACCAGCAGCCCTTGTAGCGCACCGTCAGGCAGGTCCACCACCAACTCGTCAATGGCCCGACCCGCCCCACGCTCGAGAATCTCGATCCCCACGATCTCGCCCCGTACCGCCCCGATCCGGCTCGCTACCTGACCCAGCGCGCCCGGTCGGTCGGGCAACCAGACCCGCACGATGAATGTCTCCATGACCGGAAAGATATCTACCGCAGGTGAACAACGTGTTTCCGGGTGACGACGCCGCCAACAACACCTCGACTCGAACGTTGGGGTCCAAATAGTCAAGAGGACTACCGTTCCCGTCCATGACACGGCGGCTCACCCAACGAGGGCTCCAGCGGCGTGAAGAACTCATTACCTTCGCCACGGCCCGCTTCGCCGAACAGGGCTACCACCCCACCTCGGTGAGCGAAATCGTCGCGGGTCTCGGGGTGGGTAAGGGCGTCTTCTATTGGTACTTCGACTCGAAGGAACAGTTGTTCCTCGAGATTCTCAAGGATGCCCAGATGGATCTACGCCGCCGGCAACAGCAGGCCATCGGCGAGGAGGCCGACCCCTTGCAACGCATCCGGCTCGGGCTACACGCGTCATTGGCGTGGGCCGAGGCTCACCGCGACCACAACAAGTTGATCCAATTCGCGTCCACCGAGAGCACGTTTGTCGACGCGCTCCGGCGAGGCCAGGACATCGCGGTGGCCGACGTAGTGCAACACGTGAAGGAGGCCATCACTCGCGGCCACATTCGCGATGCCGACCCCGATGTGCTGGCCCACGCCATGGTGGGGGTTGCGGCACACCTCACGCGGGTGTTTATCTACGAACGAGGCGAGTCGGCCGAGGTCATTGCGGAGGCGACGGTGGCGTTCTGCCTGGATGGCCTCAGCCCAACTTGATCAGAACCTTCTTGAGGCTCCTCATAGCCTGACTGATCCGTTGTTCATTCTCGATCAGCGCGAAGCGAACGAAGCCATCGCCACCGGGTCCGAACCCGACCCCCGGCGAAGTCGCCACTTGAGCCTCGCGCACCAGCATGGAGGAGAACTCGATGGAACCCATCTCCCGGTAAGGCTCGGGAATAGGAGCCCACGCAAACATGGTTCCCTTGGGCCGAGCCATGGCCCATCCCATGCGATCGAGACCATCACAGAGAGCGTCGCGACGGGCCTGGTAGATGGCGCCCACCTCCTTGGGGAAGTCGGCCGCTTCGTTGAGGGTAACAGTGGCGGCAATCTGGATCGGCTGGAAGGCGCCGTAATCGAGATACGACTTGAGCTTCGCCAACGCCTGAACCACCTCGCGATTGCCCGCCAGGAAGGCCATTCGCCAACCGGCCATCGAGAACGACTTGGTCATCGAGTACAACTCGACGGCACATTCCTTGGCGCCTTCCGCCTGCAGAATCGACGGCGGCTCCCACCCGTCGAACCCCAACTCGGCGTAGGCGTTATCGTGCACCACGATCACGTTGTTGGCCCGAGCAAAGTCCACCAGGTCCTGAAAGAACCCGAGATCAACACACGCGGTGGTGGGGTTGTGCGGAAATGAGCAGACGATCACCTTCGGGCGCGGCCACGAGTACTCGAACACCGTCCGGATCCGTTCCAAAAACTGGCCGTCATCGTTGACATCGGTGGTCATAGGGATCTCGCGCACCACCGCACCGGCAAAAAGCGGGCCCCAAATGTGGATCGGGTACGACGGCGACGGCACGATGGCCGCGTCGCCGGGGCCTAGCAGCACCCACATCAGGTGACTGAAGCCCTCCTTGGCTCCGATGGTGGAAATAACCTCGGTATCGGGGTCGAGGTCAACATCGAAGCGTCGCTTGTACAGACTGGCCACCGCCTGCCGCAGTTTCGGGATGCCCCGACTGGCCGAGTAGCGGTGGTTCCTCGTGTTCCGGGCGGCCTCGCAGAGTTTTTCCACCGCAATCTCCGGGCTGGGGATGTCGGGGTTTCCGAAGCCAAGATCCACCACATCGTGTCCGGCTCGCCGAGCCTCCACCTTCAATCCGTCGATGATGGTGAACACGTACGGGGGCATCTCGTTGATGCGACGGAACTCCATCTTCTGAGGCTACCCCTGGCTCCTTCACCGCCCCGAGTTCTTTGGTGGCAAGATCTCCTGGTGGACAACAAGATCGAAGTCATCATCGAAATACCCCGCGGTAGCCGCAACAAGTACGAATACGACCACGAGCACCACATCATGCGCTTGGACCGTCGGCTCTTCACATCCACGGGTTACCCAGCTGATTACGGATTCATCCCCAACACCTTGTCCGAGGACACCGATCCGCTCGATGCCCTCGTACTCCTCGACGACCCCACCTTTCCGGGATGCTGGGTGTCCTCCCGCCCGATCGCCGTGTTCTGGATGACCGACGACGCCGGCCCCGACGCCAAGATCATTTGCGTCCCCGCCGACGACCCCCGCTGGGAGCACATCACCGATGTAAACACCCTGCCCAGCCATCTGGCGCAAGAGATCAGCCACTTCTTCGAGGTCTACAAGGCGCTCGAGCCCAATAAATACTCCAATGTGGAGGGCTGGGAAGGGGCGGCGGCAGCCTGGCAGGAGATTCGAGATTGCCAGGAACGCTTCACCCAACAAGCGTTGCCCTAGGGGGCACCTCAGCCCCCTTCGGCGGCGAGGAGGGCCGCACCGATGGCGCCCGCCCGATCCCCTAGTGCGGCGGCCACGATGGGCACCGCCGGTCGTCGGTCGCCTGCCATCACGAGATCCGAGAAGCGCATCTGCACCTCCGGCAGGAGGAGATCAGCCGCCTCCACCAGACCGCCCCCGATCACGATGACAGCGGGATCGAGCACATTGACGAGGTTGGCCAAGCCGAGGGCGATCCAGTGAGCCAATTGCCCCACCACCGTCAACGCCTCCGCGTCCCCGGCCCGGGCCGCGGCGGTGACGTGTTCACCTCGTAGGGCTTCGGGGTCCCCGCCGGCTCGCTCGACAGCTCCATCAAGACGCCCTCCGTAGGCTGCGTCACGTCCGAGCCGAGCAAAGCCCGTACCCGACGCGAACCGCTCCCAGCAGCCGCGCTTCCCACACGGACACGGAGGGCCGTTGGGGTCCACCACCATGTGTCCGGGCTCACCGGCAAACCCGTTCGCCCCCCGCAGAAGCCGTCCGCCCGTGATGATTCCTGCCCCGATCCCCGTGCCGAGCGTCACCACGAGCGCCTCGTCGTACCCGCGGGCGGCCCCGGCGACCTGCTCCGCCACCGCATGGCAGTTGGCGTCATTGTCCACCACCGTCGGGCGACCCGACCGCTGCGTCAGAACTTCGGCAAGGCGGACATCGTGTAAGCGCCGGAGGTGCGGACCCATCCGCAAGGTGCCCTGACGATCGACCAAACCGGGCACCCCCACCCCCACCCGGGCGGCGGGGGCCGACAAGCCAACCACCAGCGCTAGGAGGGTGTCGACGAGGCCATCGCCACCCTCGGGCGTGGGCACTCGCTGCTCGGCTCGGACCACATCGGGGCAGGACGGGTCAAGAGCCACGCCCAACACCTTGGTGCCGCCCACATCAATCCCGATCGTCTCCACGACCAACAGCATGCCCGCCGGGGGCATGCCGCGAGGCCACCCAACGCCCGGCCCTAATAACGCAACAATGCCCCGATCCGCCCCAACACGTCGAGATCAGCGTTGCCCACGCAAATGGTCACCGGAACACCCTGCGTCAGGGCCGCCTCGAGGCAGGCTTCGACCACGTCATCCACCCGCACCATCGCCACCCCGTTGGCGGGGTTGATGGGCCCCACCAACCGGAGGGCATCGGTGGCGGGACAACGCCATCCCGCTTGGGCAAAGCCACGTGAGATGAGCAGTCGCTCGACGCGATGTTCATTGAGGGCCAGCAGTGTTGGCCCTAGTCCAGCCACCCCCTTGCCGCCCCCGGCCACCGCCTGGCGCAGGCGCGCTACTAGGGCCGTCTCCTGTCCTCGCTCCACGCTTAGTTCCACCTCTTCAGCGGCGCGCTGGACGTCCTCAGGGGCAGCCCCCACGCCCAAGGGGACCCGACCGCAATAACGCTCGCGAAGATACGGGTGCAGATTCTGTACGAGCTCGTTCACGATGGCATCGGGACCACCGATCACGAGGTGATGGAATCCCCGGTCCTGCCAGAGGTCGAACGCAGCCTGCGCGGCGTGACGGAGATGGCGCTGGGCCAACTCCTTGCGGCGCGGTGCAGGGGTATCCCGCTTGCGCTCCCCCCGAGTGGTGAAACCACGCCGCGGTGCATCCAACCATTCGCAGTGTTCGATCAACTCGCCCATAGCGAAGACGTACAGCTGCACGCACTGCTTGTCGGCCAAGAGCACCCCGACGGGTTCGTACTCCTGCAACATCAACTCAAGTTGGCCCACCACCGGCGCATGGTTGATCACAAGTTGGGATTGCACCGGCTTTGGTAGTTCGATGACCTTCCACAAGCCACAAGCCGAGCCGGCAAACATCGCCAGCCCACGAGCATGGTGTCGGTCGATGCCAGCCCGGACGAACGCCTCGATCCGGTTGAGGTCTTCGTGCACCGACGGGTACCCGTTGGCCCGTAGGCGAGCCCCCCGGAGCAAACCATCCATCTCGTGCTCAACGTCGGAGCGCCGCACCAGCCGACGGCCGTCCACGTTGAGGTAACAGGAAGTGATCGGAACGGTGTGTCCCCTGAGCCCAGCTAGTTCCCGAATGGCGGCTTCGGTGATGACGACCACTACACCTCCTTGTCAAAAAGGACTCCCTGATCGTAGGCCGCCCCGCAAGCCCGTGCGCTGAGCACGGTGAATGACATGCATGGGCGGGGTTTGGTTCCGGGAGCACGACAGCGAGGGCCCGTTCGGGGGACACGATCACAAGCCTTGGAATCCGGGGGACTGTCGCGCTAGTGCTCTCGGGGGATTGCCGTACCCGGCCCCTCACCGGCTGTTTTTTTACCGGTTCCGGGGGCGGGGCTGATTTCCGGGTACCGGTGCGGCGGCCGGTATGCCGTTTGAGGCCATGAGGAAACTCGGCGTGTTGCCAGTGGTGGTGAGTGGCTTGTTGGCCTTGACGAGGTGCGGTTCGGGTACCGCTCCCGCTCGGGTGACGGGAACGCCAGGGCCGAGCCAGGTAACGCTGTCGCGGGGGCGGCCATAGCTGCCGATGCCAGAGCGGTCGTTACTGGGCACAAAGTGATCCCCTCGGTTGGTTCGGTGGCGCAACCCGCCCAGCTGTTCTCCAGCTCAGCCACGACCCAGATCGTCACCGGCCTCACCCCCGGGACGACCTACCCGTTCCGGGTTCGGGGGATCTTCGATGACGGCACCAGTAGTGATCTCTCCGTCCCCTCAGCCGCTGTTACCCCCGCCCGCGCCCCCGCTCCCGCTCCCGCGATCGCCGCCGGCGGGAATCATTCGTGTGCGTTGTTGACCAGCGGAACCATCCAATGCTGGGGCCAAAAGACCTACGGGCAGTTGGGGAACGGCACCACCCTCAACGCGAATGTTCCGTTGACGGTGACCGGGTACTGAGTTGCCGGTGGGTTGACTGATGGTTGAGTCGCCTGTCGGCGGCCTAGTCATCGGCACCCGGCGACCAGCAGGGACCGAGCCCGCTGTCGCCCACGCCTTAGACCACAGCGTCGTCACAACCCGGCGGCGTGCACGATCTTGGCTTGTTCGGCTCCCGCCAGTAGGACCCACTCCAACACGTCGGAAACGTCACTCACGATGATCACCTGCACATCCTCCGCCATGGTCCTCAACCGATCGAGCACATGGTGGCAGGCCGACCCATCGAGGTCATGGAATACGTCGTCGAGGAGAAGGGGCATCGCACCAGCCAACGAGGCGGCCCGATGAGACCCCAGGCGTCTCAGCAGGTGCCACTCGATCTCCTCGGCGACGGTGGTCTCGTCATCGCGGCTATTCGCCGCCCGGGTTGGCCGAGAGCCGTTGGAAGGCAGATCGCCCGCATGCACCACTGGCCGTATCTCGCCCAGTCCCAGATCGATGAGGGCCAGCATCTCCTCCGAGAGGTCGAAGAGCACCCCGTGGGCTTCGAGTAGCCCCGGCCCAACCGGGGCTACCCCTTGGGCCATGCCCATCAGGGCGGCGACGAGGCGCTTGCGCTGCTGCTGGTCCATTCCTGCCACCACCGTGATATTCGGATGGAAGGTCACCTCCAGGCCAGGGGAGATGGTCAGCTTCACCAACCTCATCCTTAGGACACCCGAATCCGCTGCACACCTTCGTCGCCGCCATCCTCGGCACCATCACCGGCCTGGGGGGTAACCGTCGAGCGCAGCCGATCCGCGGCGGCCGTCGCCACGGTGGCCACGGTAGCCACGATGTCCTGCACCACCGTGGGGTCATCCAGAAGATCCTCGGCCGCATCCAAGAAAGCGCGCGTTGCCTGAATCACCTCACGAGCAGCAGCCTGGAGATGCTCAAGAACCCTCTGGTCCGCGTTGTTTTGGTACTTAGGAATGTCCACCAACGTCTCCTTCAAAGATCACCCTCAGACGCCCGGCCGACATCTTAGCGTCGAGGACTGCCCGATTCCGGAGAGAATCGGGCAGGGTCACCGCCCGCCGGTAGGCCCCCACCTTGAGGAGCAACTCGTCGCCTTTGCGGCCCAGCTCTACATCGTCGCGGTCGGCGAAGGGCAACTCGATCACCAGAGTGGTCCGTCCATTGCGTCGGGTGATCTTGAGCGGCTGTCCCTGGAACAGGATGGCCGCCGCATCGAGGTCGCCATAGAGCCGCTGGGCGAACCCCCGGAGCGCGTCGACACCGATGAGTTCCTCGGGGGCGAGTTCCACCTTGAGCACCGGCAAGGGGGCAAACCCCTCCTCGATGGTCTTCAGATGTTCGAGGTGAAGTTTCTTCCAGCGATCGAACCACGGATCGCAGACCCCCTCGGGAAGAAGCCGATTTACCACCACAGCATCCACCCGGTAACCGAACAGCGAGAGGTAGGTATAGGTGCGTCGGGCCTCGGCGATGACCATGCGCTCCGGATTCACGACCAGTCGCACACTGGAGCGGGCCGGGTCCATGAGGATCTCCTTCACCCCCTCGAGTCGTTTGTAAAAGGCGTTGGTGGCTTCGAACACACCGTCTCCGGCCACCGGCAGGGAGGTGAGGCGTTGCAGTACCGGCGCCACGACCCGATTCACCCGTCGACCGGCCGGAAATAGGCGCTCCATGTAGCGGGAGAGGACGTCGGGAAGGGAGAGGAAGCGGATCGTCTCGGCGGTGGGGGCACAATCGACCACCACGACATCCCACTCACCGCTGTCGGCATGCACCTTGATGTCGGAGAGCGCAAAGATCTCGTCGAGGCCCGGAACAACCGATAGTTCCTCGGCCTCCAGGCCCTCCACGCCCGCCCAGGAAAACACCTCGCGCAGGTACTGCTGGATCTCGTGCCAGGACTCCTCCATCCGCTCTTGAGCATCGAGTTGCTGACCCCATAGCGATTGACTGATCGCCACCGGCAGGGGACCCAAAGGCAGGTCGAAGGCGTCGGCAAGGGAATGAGCCGGATCGGTGGATAGCACGAGCGTGCGCAGGCCGACATCGGCACAGGCCAGCGCAGTGGCCGCCGCCGTAGTGGTCTTGCCCACGCCACCCTTGCCGGTGAACAACAGAACGCGCGTCACCTCTGACCCATCAAACCTGCTGCCACCTCAGGACTCGATGTGGGCCCGCAACTCGCGGAGCGCCGTGTGGATGATTTTCGTTTCCGCCCGCCGCTTCACGAAACCGGGGATGGGAATAAGTAACTCCACCGCCAAATGGTACGTGACCTGGGTACCGCCGGGGAGGTCGACGGCGGGCTCAAGCAGGTACGAACCATCGAGTCGGCGCATGATGTCGCCGCTCACCAACTCCCAACTGATTCGACACGGGTCGTCCAGGTAGGTGTAGCGGAGGGTGTACTTGGTGCTCCGACCCATAGCGGCGGCCCGATAACTGACCTCATGGCCGCGACCGTGGGCATCACGGGAATCTACGGTGACCCCTTTGATATCCAACGCCCAAGAGGGGTAGTGCTCGAAATCCAGGAGACGCTCCATGATGCGCTCCGGCGAAGCGGCCATGTCCATTGTCTCAGTTGCTTGCTCGGACATTCCTACAGTGTGGCCGAACGACGCGAGGCGGTCGATTCCCCGGGCGGGTTACGCCGACTGCGGGCCAGGACGATCCTCGAAGTGGGCATACCGACCACCCCACAAGGCCATGCATCCAAGACCGAACAGGGGCGCCAACACCCCGAAGGCCACCTCGGTAAATGGATGCAAAGCGGCCACCACCACCACCACCACCATCTCGAGGACCACTGCCCTCCGGAACCGCCGTCGCACCGCCGGCGGGGCCGCCGGCGCCGACAGCAAGAACAGACCAGGGATGGTCACCTCCTCGAGGCGACTGCGCGAGATGCCCCGGGCGAAGGCCCACAGCAACGCCACGGTACCGACGAGGAAGAACAGACAGGAGATGGCGGCATAGGCAGGGCCGAACAGGTCGGGAACCACCGCCACCACACCACTGCTCACCACCAACACACCGGTACCCACACCGGTCACTCGCCAGAGGGCGCCACCCTCGGGCCCTTCGAGCGAGTCAGCCATGCGCCGTGGCCTCCCATGTAGTGATAGCGGCGCCGAGACGCTCCGCCAGATCGTCGTAGGCGAAGGAGGCCACTGCCCGCTCCCGACCAACGGTGCCGAAGCGCGTCCGTTCAGCGGGGTTATCGAGCAACCGGGCCAGGGCATCGGCCACGGCACGGGGGTCGTGCGGATGGGTAACAACCAAACCCGTTTCGCCGTGGACCACGGCCTCGGCGGCTCCCCCGCTGTCACCGGCTACTTGGGCCACTCCCGTGGCGGCGGCCTCCAGGAACACGATCCCGAAGCCCTCCTGTTCCAACCCCGCCCATCGATTCCGACAAGCCATGGCGTACACGTCGGCGCAGCCGTACAAGCCCGGAAGATCCTCCTGCGACACGCGGCCCAGCAACCGCACTGGCGCGGCAGTCGCGGTGATCAGTCGGGCCAGTCGGCGCCGATCACGCCCGTCGCCGCCAATGGCTACAACGAGATCGGGCCGGCTCGGGGCCAGCAGGGCCGCCGCCCGGATGAGCACATCCATTCCCTTGCGGGGCACCAACCGACTCAGGCTCACCACCACTCGGCCGTCAACCGGCAGACCCAGCCGGGCCCGGGCCGCGCCCCGCTGATCGCGACTCAGCGGCACGAACCGCTCGGTATCCACCCCGGGCGGCACTAACACGCTTGGCAGCGCGCGACCGGCGGCGCGTTCCGCCTCTGCGAGGGGGTACCCCCCAGCGGCGACCACCAACGAGGCGCCCTGCAGTACGCCGCGCAATACCGAGCGGGATCCGGGCAGGCGACCGGGCACGGTGATTTCGGCACCGTGGAGCACTACCCCGTAGGGCCGGGATAGACGCGGGCCCACCAACCCCACCGGTAACGCAGGGTCGAGTATGACCACCGAAGCCCCCACCTCATCGGCGAGAGCATCGATTCGGCGCACGAGGGCGGGGGTAGGCAGGAGCACCCGCTGGCGGCTGCGCACCACGCGAAACGCCTGCGTGGCATCCCAGGCCGCCGCGCCGGGCGAGGGGGTGGTCAACACCACGAACGACGAGGGATCCAAGCGCCGCCACAACTCCCAGAGCATGCTCTGGATCCCACCGATTTTAGGTGGGAAATCATTGGTAACAAAAAGATGAGTCATCAGGGAAGCCGGCCGAGCTCGGCCTGCACGAGGGGGTCGGGGTCCTGGTCGAGTCCCATCAGTAGATCCTCGCGTCCCAACCGCCCGGCGGCCCAGGCAGCGTGGGCCCGCAGCAAGCCATCGGGATGAGCGAGGTACCGAGCGAGCACCGCCTCCACCTTGGGGTCGTCGCCCATCCCCACATTGCCGAGTACCACCAGGGCATTGCGGCGCACGTAGCGCACCTCCCGGCGCCAGATGTACCAGCGATGCGCATACGCCAGGACCACCGCGTCATCGGTGTCGAGCAAACTCAACAGGGGGGCCCAGGGCATCTCCTGGCCGCCGGGGGCCCGGATGGGAGCTCGACGGTTGGGGGGGCACACCTCCTGGCACTCGTCGCAGCCATAGATGCGATCACCCAAGGCAACGCGGTACTCGAACGGGAAGACGCCCTCGGCCTGGAGGAGCCAGGACAAACACCGGCGAGCATCGATCACTCCGGGAGCGGTGATGGCGCCGGTCGGACACCCATCGCTGCAGCGAGTGCACGAACCGCAGCGGTCGGCCACGATCTCGTTGCTGACCGCCACCACCGCGTTGGTGACCACACTGCCGAGCACGTACCAACTCCCGAGGCCCGGGAGCAGGAGATTGGCGTTCTTCCCCCACCAGCCGATGCCGGCCCGGTGGGCGGCGGCGCGATCCACCAGGGCGTTGTCGTCTACCAGAACCCGCGTGCGCCATCCGCAGGCGCGCAAGGCCGCGGCGACGGCATTCAGGCCCTGGGTAAGCGCGGCGTAGTGATCGTCCCAGGCGTAGCGGGCGATACGCCCCTGGAGGCCGTCGGGCGGCGCCTCGACGGGATCCTCCACGAGATAACTGCGGGCCCCCACCACGATCGAGCGGGCCCCGGGGAGAGCCAGGGCAGGGGTGGTGGAGCGTTCGGGGCGACGATAGGTGAAGGCCATGCCGCCGTGGAGGCCTTCGGCCTTGCGGCGCTCAAGGGTGGTCCGTACCTCCAGGAACGGATCGGCGGTGGTGGCGGCTAGCGCATCGACGCCCGCCGCCCGGCCCACCTCCCGGAGTTCCTCCATCGTGGGGACAAGTAACACCAACCCGCACGCTAGCGGCCCGGCCTCAGCCCGTTCGGCGGCGGTGACGCAAGGCGGGCACCAAGCCACCCTTTTCCATCAGACGGAGCGCCCGGGCCTCGGCAACGTCGATCACCACGGCCTCGCCAGCCTTCCGGCCGCACAGGAAGGTGACCACGCAATCGGAGCACACATCGGTGCCCTCCATGACGCAATCCCCACAACTAATCAACATGGTTTCAGCCATGCCACAAAACCTACGCCGGGGGTGTGACAGTGGTCTTGCCCCCGTTTCAGGAGGTTTGGTGCTCAACTTCCTCCACTGTTCCCCCGGCGCCACACCAGCGACACAGCACCTCGTCCACGGTCGCGGCGATCACATCATCTTCCTCCACCACTAACTCTCCGCCCACCGAGTAGTGGTGGAAGGCGCGCCTCGTGGAGGTGGTGGTGACGTCGAACCGGGTGATGTTTCCGCAAGAGATGCAGCGGTAGCGAACGGGGAGCACAGTGGTCAAGGTTAGCCACGGGGTGCCCCTATAACGCGCGAGGACCCGGCGCTCCCCCCGAAGTACCGGGCCCTGTGCCCCCCGATCATCAATGCCCGGGGGTCGGCGAGCACAGACTAGGCCACCTCAATCTCGTCTGCTTGCTCACTGGCCAGGGCCTCAAGACTCATGCTTTCGTAGTCGGATCCGGTATCGACCCAGTCCTCGAACTGGATCACGCCCATCTCGCCAAACTTGGTGCGCAACCAACCGTTGTTGCGATCGAGCAGCCCCAGTTTTTTGCAGTTGGGCACGATCTTGCTGAAGAGGAGCTGCTGGAAGGGGTCCTCGTTCTTGTCGCCCCCATGCTCGAGTTGGAGCTTGACCATCGTGCGGACATCCACCCCCATGCGCTCCCACACCTCTTGCTGGAGGAAACGGTCGCGCATGCGCACCGCCGCCTCGAAGGCAAACTCTTGACGCTCCAACATCTCAGCATCGGTGAGCTCGCCGTAGTACTCCTTCAACGACAACACCCCAAAGGCCACGTGGCGGGCTTCG